>JAPKDO010000488.1 GCA_028822535.1 Acidimicrobiales bacterium | reverse complement strand
TCATGACCGTATCGGGCGGCGCGGCCGACAGGACCTGACATACCGTCAGATACGGCTCCCGTCGACGTGCCTGGGGCCCTTTGCCACTCCCCGACCATGGCCTTGACCCGGTGCGCCGCCCTCGAAGGCGCCGACCACGGCGTGCGCGTCAACGCCGTCGCCCCGTCGATCGCCATGCACCCGTTCCTCGCCAAGGTCACGACGGACGACCTCCTCGACACGCTGACCGCACGCGAGGCCTACGGCCGTGCGGCCGAACCGTGGGAGATCGCCAACGTCATCGTGTTCCTGGCATCCGACCTGTCGACCTACATGACCGGCGAGATCGTCAGCGTCCCCAGCCAGCGCGCCTGACCCTCCGAAAGTCCCCACGAGGAAGCACCGGAAACCGGGGGTTTCTCGTGGGCAGAATCTCTTGGGGGACTCGCTGTCAGGAGCCGGCGTCCTCTTCACGGAGGCGCGGTTCGGTCTTGTTGACGGGCTTCACGCCGCCCTTGTCCGCGTAGAACGAGCGCACCTGGTCCATCACCGACGACACGCCGGTCGACGGATCGATGATCGGACCGAATCCGCCGGTGCGACTGGGACCGTCGAGGTAGCAGAGCGCGATGGGGATCTCGGCGTCGCGAGCGATCCGATAGAAGCCGGACTTCCAGTACTCGCCCTTCGACCGCGTGCCCTCGGCGGGGACGACGAGCGCGAGGGACGACGTCGACTTGGCGCTGTCCGCCATGTCGGCGACGAGGTCTCCCGGCGACTCGCGGTCGACGGCGATGCCGCCCATCATCCGGTAGAGCGGCGCGAGCGGTCCCACGAACATCTGCTTCTTGCCCATCCACTTCGGCGAGAGCCCGGCCTTCCACGCCATGGCCAACATGAGCGGGAAGTCCCAGTTCGACGTGTGCGGCGCGGCGACGAGAACCATCACCGGTTCGTCCGGGGCCTCGTTCACCAACCGGTACCGACCGATCTTCAGGATGAGCCACGACAGGATCGATCGCATCGGGCCACGGTAGTGGTCGACCCGACCCGGCCTATCGTCGCCGCATGCCCGATCCGCCGGCGACTGCGGCGCAGCGACGCTCGCGCATCATCCGACAGGCGCTCTCCGTCGGGTTCGCCGTCGCGCCCTTCGGCGTGGTGTTCGGGGTGGCCTGCGCCGAGGCCGGGCTGTCGTGGCTCGACGCAGCCGGATTCTCGATGCTGACGGTCGCCGCATCCCCCTCGCCGGCGCGCTGATCGCTGGTTGCGCCATTCCGTTCGCCCCTCCAGGCGTCCCGATCCTGGCGGCGACGCTCGGCGTTCTCGCGGTCGGCCGGCCCCGAGAGGCACGGCCACGATGAGCACGACCGTGATCGTGCTCGCGGGCCTGTCCGTGGGCACCTACGCGCTCAAGGCCGCAGGACCGCTGTTGCTCGGTGGACGCCGGCTGCCGCCCGTGATCGAGACGATCTCCGACCGGATCCCCGCCGCACTGCTCGCCGCGCTCGTGGTGGTGAGCGCCGTCGGAGGCGATGGCGAGGTCGTGCTCGACGAGCGCGTGTTCGGCGTCGTCGCCGCGGCGATCGCGCTGCGTTTCCGGGTAGCGTTCGTCGCCGTGGTGGTGGTCGCGGTGGCGACGACCGCAGCGACTCGGGCGATTCTCTGATCTCCTCGAATGGACAGGCATGGCTCCACCTCTCGACCCCATCACCGACCCCGCTCGCCTCGCGGCGGTCCGGGCGACCGGCCTGCTCGACACCGGACCGGACGAGGAGTTCGACCAGCTCGGCCGCCTCGCGTGCCGCGTGCTCGACACGCCGTATGCCTTCGTGACGCTGGTCGACGACACCCGTTCGTTCTGGAAGACATGCATCGGCGTCGCGTCGAGCGACCCAGCCGAT
>JAPKDO010000487.1 GCA_028822535.1 Acidimicrobiales bacterium | reverse complement strand
CCTCGCTGATCTCGCCCCGGATCCCGGTGCCGACTACGGCGAGGTGTTCACACGCCGCTGGGTCGTCGACTTGATCCTTGACCTCGCCGGGTACACCGTCGATGAGGATCTCGCGGCACGAACGCTCGTCGAGCCGTCATGCGGGACAGGCGCCTTCCTAGTACCCATTGTCGATCGACTCATCGAGTCGTGCAATGCGTACCGGCGCGATCTCTCGTCGCTCGACCACGCAATCTCCGCCTTCGACCTCCTTGAAGTCAACGCAGAGAGAGCTCGCAAGGCGGTAGCCCAGCGTTTGGAAGAAGCGGGTCTCGAGGAGGTGCAGGCAGCCCGGTTGGCCGAGACTTGGATCACCACCGGCGACTTCCTTCTCACTGATCACGAGACAGCGTCAGCCGACTTCGTCGTCGGAAATCCCCCCTACATCCGCCTCGAGAACGTGCGTCCGGAGGTCATGGATGCCTACCGGCGCCGGTGCCAGACGATGCGCGGCCGCAGCGATATCTACGTCGGCTTCATAGAGCTTGGTCTCGACCTGCTGAAGCCGGGCGGCTCGCTGGGCTTCATCTGTGCTGATCGCTGGATGCGAAATCAGTACGGCGCCGACCTCCGAGAGTTCGTCACGGAGTCGTTCGCCGTCGACACAGTTCTCGCGATGCATGACGTCGACGCGTTCGAGGACGATGTCTCGGCGTACCCGGCCGTCGTCGTTTTGCGCAATCAAGCGCAAGCTCGAGCGGTCGTCGCTGACACGACCTCGGCTTTCGGTGAGGACGATGCCGGTCGACTGACAGCCTTCGCACGGCGGTCCACGCGACGCGGTCTGAGTCGGCCAGGCGTCCACGCAACGAAGATCGACTCCTGGTTTGGTGGACGCGACCTGTGGCCGGCAGGAAGTCCGGACCAGCTCGCAGTGGTGGCAGATCTAGAGCGGCGCTTCCCGCCGCTGCAAGACGAGGCGACCGGCACCCGCGTAGGCATCGGTGTAGCGACCGGCTGCGACGAGGTCTACATCACCTCCGACCCCGACCTCGTCGAGAGCGATCGGATGCTCCCCCTGCTCCAGGCGAAGGACATCGCCGGTGGGACTGCCCAATGGTCAGGCAAGTACCTCGTGAATCCATGGGGCGGTCGAGGTCTTGTCGATCTGAATGACCATCCACGTCTCGGCGACTACTTGGAGCGGCACGGCGGTCGCATCCGGGGCCGGCACATCGCGCAGAAGAACCCACGGCGCTGGTACCGCACCATCGACCGCGTCCACGTTGACCTCGTTGACCAGCCGAAGCTGCTTCTGCCCGACATGAAGGCCGCGTCGCACCCTGTCCTCGACACGGGTGGCTTCTACCCGCATCACAACTTGTACTACGTCGTGAGTGACGCGTGGGATCTTGAAGTGCTTGGTGGGTTCCTGCTGTCCGACATTGCCAACCTCTTCGTCGGCGCGTACTGCGTGAAGATGCGGGGCGGTACGTATCGCTTCCAGGCCCAGTATCTAAGACGTATTCGCGTCCCCGCCGTTGAGAGTGTTTCGCGCCGTGTGCAGGCAGATCTGGCGGAGGCTTTCCGGACGCGTGACCGGGTCCGCGCCTCGTCGATCGCCGCCAAGGTGATGGGTCTCGCGTGATTGCCTGTCGATCCCCAGATGGAAATGCGCCGCGAGCGTACGATCGCCCGAATTGAGTCTTTGCCCGTCCAACGGTGATCGAGAGCAGCTATGGCTGACAGCTACGCGGAGTTCGACGCAGCACTGAATGACCCGAGCCGCTCGATGGTCAACCCTTGGGTGGCCGGCCAAGGCGGGGGCGTCGAGTACCAGCCCGACTACGGGCTATTGGAGCGCCTCCTTTCCCTCCCCATCGCCGACAATGCCACCACGGAGTC
>JAPKDO010000486.1 GCA_028822535.1 Acidimicrobiales bacterium | reverse complement strand
CCGAGTCGACCACGATCACGTCGATGGCGGCCGATCGGACCAACATGTCGACGATCTCGAGCGCCTGTTCGCCCGTGTCGGGCTGGGAGATGAGGAGTTCGTCGACGTCGACACCGATGTTCTTGGCGTAAACGGGGTCCATGGCGTGCTCGGCGTCGACGTAGGCGCAGATGCCCCCGTTGCGCTGGGCCTCGGCCACGACGTGCATGGCGAGGGTGGACTTGCCCGAGGACTCGGGGCCGTAGATCTCGGTGACGCGGCCCCGGGGCAAGCCCCCGATGCCGAGGGCGAGGTCGAGGGCGAGCGCACCGGTCGAGATCGACTCGATGTTCATCGTGCCCTTCTCGCCCATCTTCATGACGGCGCCCTTGCCGAACTGCTTCTCGATGTTGCCGAGCGCCATGTCGAGCGCCTTCTCACGGTCCATTGCGGCCATTTGGCTGTTCCTTTCGAACGGTTCTGTCAGCTGCGGGTTGCAGCGAGTGCCGGTGTTGTGTGGCTTGGTGTCGAAGTTACGAAGGGGGTCTGACAAGAACTCCCGGCCCGACGTCTGGGCACGGTGTCTTGAGAACGACACCAGCGTAACTTCGAACAACCGTTCGATCAAGGACCCCCCTCGTCTACGAGGCCGGATGTCTCCCAGGTCCGGTCGGACGTCCCCGTCTCACCTCGATTTCCGACCACACCTGCCACAACTGTCCGGACCGGACAGTTGTGCGGCCGTCAGGCGCTGGCGAGGAGCCGATGGCGGAGGGCGTCGAGGAGCGTGATGCACGCGAACTGGCGGATGCGCTCGCGGTCGCCGGGCAGTCGGATCAGCCGGACCTCGACGTCGCCGGCGACGTCCATTCCCAGGAACACGGTGCCGACGGGCTGGCCGTCCTGCTCCTCGGGCCCGGCGACCCCGGTCACGGACAGTCCGACGTCCGATCCGAGCACCCGACGCGCGCCGCTGGCCATCTCGGCGGCGGCCGACTCGGAGACGACGGGCCCCTCGGACACGTCCAGCACGTCGTACTTGACCTCGGAGGCGTACGACACCACCGAGCCGCGGAACCAACGACTGGACCCAGGCACCGCCACGATCCGAGACGCCACGAGCCCTCCGGTGACGGACTCGGCGAGACCGAGCGTCCATCCGCGGGCCACCAGCAGCGAGCCGACCGCGTGTTCCATCGTCTCGTCGTCGACACCGAACACCAGGTCGCCCAGCACGGCGCGCACCCCGGCATCC
Source organism: Acidimicrobiales bacterium (assembly GCA_028822535.1). GTDB lineage: Bacteria > Actinomycetota > Acidimicrobiia > Acidimicrobiales > Salinilacustritrichaceae > Salinilacustrithrix. Next base: position 658 of record JAPKDO010000486.1, on the reverse strand, counting down.
TCGGCATCGATCGCCGCCCATGCGAGGGCCTCGTCGTCGGCCTTGGCCGTGATGCGCACCCGGAGTCCCTCGATTCCCGAGGCGTTGAAGGCAATCGTGGCCGTGCCCGATTCGTCGAGCGCCCGCATGCGGTCATCCAGTCGTTCGGCCAGCCCCGACTCCGATTCCCCCCAGGTCCGCAACGTCCGGGAGACGATCGTCGACGTGTCGCCCGAACGCGCTCGGAGATCGGGCAACACGGCTCGATCGATCATGTCCTTCATCTCGTGCGGGACGCCCGGGACCGCGTAGACGACCTGATCGCCCACCGGACAGATCAACCCGGGAGCGGTCCCCCGTGTCTGGTCGATGACGGTCGCACCCTCGGGGACGTCGGCCTGACGCAGGTTGTTGTCGGGCATGTGACGCCCGCGGGACTCGAACATCGTGCGGATCGCCCCGGCGACGTCGTCGTCGCGCACGAGATCGACGCCCATGACCTCGGCGATCGCCTCGCGCGTGACGTCGTCCTGGGTCGGTCCGAGGCCACCACAACAGATGACGGCGTCGGCCCGCTCGAGCGATTCGCGGAGACAGGCCACCATCCGATCGTGGTTGTCGCCGACACGGACCGACCGCAGACAGTCGATGCCGCCCAGAGCCAGTTGCCCCCCGATCC
>JAPKDO010000485.1 GCA_028822535.1 Acidimicrobiales bacterium | reverse complement strand
GTCGGTGGTCGCCGTCAACATCCGTGACGGTCGCCCGCTCGCCGTCGGCACCGAGGCGAAGCGGATGATCGGGCGCACGCCGAGCCACATCCAGGCCATCCGTCCGCTCAAGGACGGCGTGATCTCGGACTTCGAGATCTGCGAGAAGATGCTGCGGTACTTCATCCAGAAGGTGCACAACCGCCGCTGGGCCAAGCCCCGCATGGTGATCTGCGTGCCGTCGGGCATCACGGGCGTCGAACAACGTGCTGTGCTCGAGGCGGCGGAGTTCGCCGGTGCCCGCAAGCCCGCCCACATCATCGAAGAGCCCATGGCTGCGGCGATCGGCGCCGGCCTGCCCGTCCAGGAGCCGACCGGCAACATGATCGTCGACATCGGCGGCGGAACGACCGAGGTGGCCGTCATCTCCCTCGGCGGCATCGTGGCCAGTCAGTCGGTCCGTGTGGCGGGCGACGAGCTCGACGACGCCATCATCCAGCACATCAAGAAGGAGTACTCCCTCGCCCTGGGCGAGCGGACCGCCGAAGAGATCAAGATGGCCCTGGGTTCGGCGTGGCCGCTCGAGGAGGAGATCCACGCCGAGGTGCGTGGACGCGACCTCATCACCGGCCTCCCCAAGACCATCGTCACCTCGACCGAGGAGATCCGGGAGGCGATCGAGGAGCCGGTCTCGGCCATCGTCGATGCCGTCAAGGTCACGCTCGACAAGACCCCGCCCGAACTCGCGGCAGACATCATGGAGAAGGGCATCGTGCTCGCCGGCGGTGGCGCACACCTCCACGGTCTCGACGCCCGCCTCGAACACGAGACCGGCATGCCCATCGTGATCGCCCACGATCCGCTGCACGCCGTGGCGCTGGGCTCGGGTCTCGCACTCGAGGAGTTCGACGCACTCAAGGACGTCCTCTTCAACAACCCGCCCGAGCACTAGCCCTGTGGCGAGCTGCGCAGTGAGGACGGTCTGCCTGTGGCCATGACGCCGCCGCGCCGTGGTCGATCCCGGTTCACGATCGTGGTGTTGGTGTTGTTCTCCATCACGGTCCTGACCCTCGACTTCCGCGATGTCGGCATCGTGCAGGACGCCCGGCATGCGGTCGGTTCCGCGCTCAGCCCGGTCCAGGGCGCCGCCGACTTCGTCGCCACGCCGTTCCAGAACGGGTGGAACGGCATCACCCGCTACGACGACATCGCCGCCGAGAACGAGGCGCTGCAAGCCCGCGTCGACGAACTCGAAGGTCAGATCGCCCAGGGCGAAGACGCTTCGGTGCAACTCGAGGCACTGCTCGACCAGGTGGACATTCCCTGGGTCGGGTCGATCTCGACCGCGACGGCACGGGTCATCCAGCAGCCGGCCAGTGCGTTCTCCCACATCGTGGTCATCGACAAGGGTTCGTCGGTCGGCATCCGCGAAGGCATGCCCGTCGTCACCGGCGCCGGACTCGTCGGCCAGGTCGTCGACGTGTCGTCCGACCGCTCGTCGGTCCAACTCGTCACCGATCCCGAGTTCCGGGTCGGCGTCCGCTTGGTCACGAGCCAGCGGTTCGGGACGGCGAAGGGACAAGGTGGCTCCCGCGACCTGCGCATCGACACCAGCATCGAGCCCGGAGAGGACGACGCCGAGATCCCCGAGGACGAGATCCTCACGACATCGGGCATCGACGACCGTTCGTCGTTCCCCGCATCGATCCCGGTTGGGCGCGTGACCCGCACCCAAGAGGCGAACGGTGGATTGACGCTCGAGATCTTCGCCGAACCCCTGGCCGATCTCGACGAGTTGTCGTTCGTGAACGTCCTCCTCGCGTCGCCGGTGAGCTGAGATGTTGCGTTCGGCCCGGTTGTCCCTCGTCCTCGTCCTGCTCCTCGCGGTGCAGACGACGTGGATGGCAGACCTCC
>JAPKDO010000004.1 GCA_028822535.1 Acidimicrobiales bacterium | reverse complement strand
CACGCCGAGATGGTCTCGTCGTGGGTTCGCAAGCTCGACCCCGATGCCACCGAGGTGCAGCTGCTCGCGGCCCGCGCCCATCACCTCCGCCGATGGACGATCCCACGCGCCGATTACCCCCAGGGGCGGCCGGGATACCTGCGTTGGCGGACGGCCCGCAAGACCCAACATGCCGACGAGGTCGCCGCGATCCTGGCCGATGTCGGGTACGGCCAGGCCGAGATCGAACGGGTCGGTGAGATCATCCGCAAGGTGGGACTCGCGTCCGACCCGCAGGTCCAGACCCACGAGGACGCCCTCTGCCTGGTCTTCCTCCAGACCCAGGTCGACGAGACGCTGGCCAAACTCGACGACGACGATCATCGCATCGAGGTCCTCCGGAAGACGGCGAAGAAGATGTCGGCCGAGGCGCTGGAGATCGCCGGTGGGCTCGACTACTCGCCTGGTGCCGCAGAACTGCTGAGCCGAGCGCTCGGCGGTTGACTCGTGCCGCCGTCCACGAGCCGGCGTCGGCGGCGGGGCACGATGGTCGTGATCGCTGCTGCGGCGACGGTCGCGCTCTCGGCCTGCGGCGGCGGTGACGCCGACACGGTCTCGGTGTTCGCGGCTGCGTCGTTGACCGATGCGTTCGATGACATCGCGGACGCGTTCGAGGAGGAGCATCCCGGCGTCCTCGTCGACCGCAACTTCGCGGGGTCGTCGTCGCTACGCGAGCAGATTCTCCAGGGTGCACCCGCCGACGTGTTCGCGTCGGCGAACCGGTCCACGATGGACGACCTCGTCGCCGCCGACGCCGTGGGATCGCCCGAGGACTTCGCGACGAACCGGATGGCGATCGCGGTCCCGGCCGGGAACTCCGCCGAGGTCCGGGACCTCGAGGACTTCGCCCGATCCGATCTGCTGATCGGGCTCTGCGCGGTCGAGGTGCCGTGTGGCGAGTTCGGCCGTCGCGTCCTGTCGCTCGCATCGGTCGACGCGGCGCCCGACACCGAGGAGCCCGACGTCCGGGCCCTGCTGACCAAGATCGATGCCGGCGAACTCGACGCCGGCATCGTCTATGTGACCGATGTGGTCGCGGCCGGCGACGGCATCGAGGAGATCACGATCCCCGATCTCCAGAACGTCGTGACGTCGTATCCGATCGCAGTCGTGGGTGCCCCCGACTCGGACACGGCGGCGTTCGTGGACTTCGTTCGCGGGAGTCGGGGCCAGGCGATCCTTCGCGACCACGGGTTCGGTGCGCCATGAGCGCTCGCCGGACGCGTCGCCCCGGAGGCAACGCTGCGAGCGGGGCGCGTCTGCCCGTCGTGTTGTGGCCGTTCGCCGCCGTCGCGTTGCTGTTCGTGGTCGTCCCCGTGCTGGCACTGGTCCAGCGGGCTCCGTGGAGCGATCTGACTTCGCTCGTCACCGAACCGATCGTGACCGACGCGCTTCGGCTCAGCATCGTGAGTGCGTCGGTGGCGACGTTGGTCTCGCTCGTCGTCGGAGTGCCGCTGGCGTGGGTGCTCGCGCGCGCCACGTTCACCGGTCGATCGTTCGTCCGGGCGCTCGTCATCCTCCCGATGGTGCTCCCGCCGGTGGTGGGCGGCGCAGCGTTGCTGTTCGCGTTCGGGCGTCGTGGGCTCGTCGGCGAGGCCGTCTACGACCAGACCGGCTTCGTCCTGCCGTTCTCGATCTGGGGGGTGATCGCTGCGAACACCTTCGTGGCGATGCCCTTCCTGGTCGTCACCGTCGAGTCGGGCCTCCGTTCGGTCGACGCCCGCTACGAGGAGGCCGCTGCGACGTTGGGAGCCAGCCGATGGATGATCTTCCGGCGCATCACATTGCCGAACGTCGCCCCGGCGATCGTCGCCGGCGCGGCGCTGTGCTGGGCGCGCGCCCTGGGCGAGTTCGGCGCCACGGTCACGTTCGCCGGCAACCTGCAGGGACGGACGCAGACGATGCCGCTCGCGGTGTTCCTGGCACTCGAGTCGAATCGAGAGGCGGCGATCGCGTTGTCGCTGGTGCTCATCGTCGTGTCGCTCGCCGTGCTCGTGCCGCTCCGTGATCGGTGGCTGCGCTGATGCTCGACGCACGGATCGAACTCGTGCTCGGTGCGCTCGACCTGCACGTGGAGTTGGAGGTCGACGACGGTGAGATCGTCGCGCTGGTCGGGCCGAACGGTGCGGGCAAGAGCACGATCGTGCGTGCGCTCGCCGGCCTTGGCCCGATCGACGGCGGTCGCATCGTGCTCGACGGCCGCACGCTGGACGAGCCGGCAGCGAGGGTGTACGTCCCGACCGAGGAGCGTTCGGTCGGCGTCGTGTTCCAGGACCACCTGCTGTTCCCACGCCTCAGCGCGCTGGACAACGTCGCGTTCGGACTCCGTGCCCGCGGGGTCGATCGTGGGACGGCGCGCCGACGAGCGACAGTGTTGTTGCAGCGGTTCGACCTCGACACCCATCGTCACCTCCGTCCGGCGGCGCTCTCCGGTGGTCAAGCGCAGCGGGTCGCGCTGGCGCGTGCGCTGGCAGCCGACCCGCGACTGCTGTTGCTCGACGAACCGCTGGCGGCGCTCGATGCCACCACCCGCGTCCACGTGCGCGCCGAACTGCGTCGGCATCTGGCGACGTTCGAGGGCAGCCGCGTGCTGGTCACCCACGACCCGATCGATGCGCTCGTCCTCGCGGACCGTCTCGTCGTCGTCGAGGACGGACGGGTGACCCAGGCCGGAACGGCCGCCGAGGTGGCGGCCCGTCCGGCGACGAGCTATGTCGCCGACTTCGTCGGCATCAACCTGCTGCGTGGACGACTGGTTGGTGCGACGACGATCGAACTCGACTCCGGTGGGCGTCTGACCGTCGCCCCGCGGAGTGGTGACGACGGCGCTGCTGGCGGCGGCGACGTTGCGATCGCGATCCGTCCCCAGGCGATCGCCCTCCATCGCGACCGTCCCGCCGGCAGCCCCCGCAACGTCTGGAAGGCGCCCGTCGCGGACGTCGAGCCGGGCCACGACCGGCTCCGAGTCACGCTCGCCGGCGAGGTACCGGCCACCGCCGAGATCACGGTGGCGGCTGGGTCGAACCTCGAGCTCCGTCCCGGTGACGAGATCTGGGCGAGCGTGAAGGCGGTCGACGTGGCGGTCTACGAGCGCTGAGCGTTCGGCGCAACGGTCGCAATGGTGCGGGGCGTCGTAGCGTTCGGCTCTCGTGTCCGACGATTCCGCATCCATCGACTGGTCTCCGACCTCCGCCCAGAAGATCGGCGCGGCGGTCGGCTTCACGATTGGCGCGCTCGCTTGGTCCCAGGACGACGTGCCCCTCGCGGTACGGGTCCTCTTCCCGATCGTCTACGCGATCGCGTGTGCGGTGATCCCGCGCATGCGCGGGATCGTCCGGTACCGACGGGCCGCGCAGTTCGGTGCCCATCAGGTCGCGATGGGGGCGATCGCCGCCGGTTGGCTGCTCGCCGACCGCCTACCGAGCGCAGCGGTCAACGGGGCATGGTTCGTGTCGGCCGGCGGGTGGTGGCTCCTGACGGGCGTGGTTACAAGACGACGCTCGATGTAACATCGTCACGTGGACACGCTCGGTTCGATACTCGACGCGGCGACCGAGCTGCTGTCGACATACGGCGTGAAGCGCGTGACACTGCAGGACGTCGCCGACGAAGCGGGGGTGTCGCGCCAGACCGTCTACCGCCACTTCGGTGATCGCGACGGACTGCTCGTCGCCGTGGTCGAACGACAGCGGGACCGGTTCCTGGCCGATGTCGTCGCTGCCGGCGATGCCTGCGCTGACGTCCGAGCGTCGATTCGCGGTCTGATCGCCGAGACGCTTCGCCTGGCCACAGCCCACCCCGTGCTCTCTCGTCTGCGGTCCAGTGACCCAGAGCTGTTCCTGCCGCTGCTGGCGTCGTCGTCGGGCATCGTCCGACCCGTGGCTGTGCCCGCGCTCGTCGACGTGCTCGCCCGTCACGACATCGCCGTCACGGCCGACTCGGCCGACGCGGTGGTCCGCCTGCTCCTCAGCTACGTGGTCGATCCCACCGACGAGGATCCAGCCGATCTCGCCGAGGCCCTCACCGCGCTCGTGTACGACGGCCTCGTCTCGTCCGCGTCTCCACTCCGAAAGGTCTCGTGATGACCGCCTCCGCCGCGCCGTCGCCTTCCGCCGCCGACCGCCTCGCCGCGCTCCAGCGCATCCAGCCGGGGCGCCTCCGCCACGCCCTCCTGCTCGGCCAGAACCACCACCTGATCCACCACCTGTGGGTCAGCGTGCCGTGGTTCCGCTATCGACTCGTCTACGAGGAGCTCGAGTCAGAGCTCCGCGCCGAGGACATCCGGGTCGGCTGACCCGGTCAGTTCGAACGTTCGGCTCCGAAGCGTTCGTAGCCCGAGTCCCGGATCGACCACAGCCGACAACGGGCGACCTGCGCGTGCAGATAGCCCACGGTGAGGCGCCGCTCCCGCAGGTGGGGCCCCCACTCGCTGTTCGCGAGCGCAGCGTTCGCGGCGCGTAGGTGGTAGCTGGGCACGTTGGTCGACACGTGGTGCGGGACGTGGACGTCGATGTTGAGATGCAAGGCCGAGACCCATCGGGGAGCGAACACGTTGACGGTGCCCTCGACCTGGGCACGGAACGGATTCCATTCGTCGGCCTCGTGGAATGTGACGTCGTCGGCCGTGTGGTGGAGGTAGGTGTAGAGCGCCATCCACGCGTGGAACCCGACCGCGGGGATCACCCAGAAGTGGAGCACCGCGAGCGGTGACCCGAGTCCGAGCCACAGCCCGGCCACGATCGACACGGCGGTTGCGGCTGCGATCACCACGGAGAAGGTGACCCGTCGGCGTTGACGCCCGGCTCGGAACCGCGTGGGTGGCCAGCAGTAGGCGAGCATGTGGAGGAGCGAGCCGAGCGGGGGGAACGTGCGACACGCCCGGTAGATCATGCGGCGGCCGCCGTCGAGATCGGCGTAGACGTCGACGAGTTCGGGGTTCCAGGCGTTGTCGAAGTAGATGCCCTCGCCCTTGCCCAACTGGTTGGTGTGCCGGTGGTGGGCGTCGTGGGAGTACTTCCAGCCCCAGTACGGGTAGCCGACGATGCTCATGGTCACGTGGCCCAACGCGTCCATCGCGTTCCGGCTCCGTAGCAACGAACCGTGACCGCAGTCGTGGCCGAGCACGACCAGCGCGCACATGGCGATCGACGAGACGAGCCACGAGATCGGTGCGAGCAGCCACCACCCCGTGGCCCACACGGCTGCGGCAACCGAAACTGCCACGACCACCTGTGCCGCGACGACGGCGATCACGCCGGCCGCTCGTCCGTGGTCGGGTCGACGCAGCTCGGCGGGAATGGCGAGGCGGACGTCGCGCAGCGTCGTGGGGGCCTCGACGACGGACTGATCGGTGAGCGCCATGGCGTGACCCTGGCACGTCGGGACGCCGACGACGCAGTCACGCTCACAACCGCCGGCCGGACGCGAACGTGCCCGGGCCACATGGCCCGGGCACGGATTCGTTCTGACCGGGTTGGATCAGCCGGCGGCTTCGGCAGCGCAGACGGCGTCCGTGATCAACGCGGCGACCACGTACGGATCCATGTTGGCGTTGGGGCGACGGTCCTCGATGTAGCCCTTCTGGTCGACCTCGACCTGCCACGGGATGCGCACGGAGGCGCCACGGTTGGACACGCCGTAGGAGTACTCGGTCCACGGGGCGGTCTCGTGCATGCCGGTGAGGCGGCGCTCGACGCCGGGGCCGTAGGCCTTGATGTGCTCCTCGTGGTGCTTGCCCAGCACCTCGGCGGCGGCGACACAGGCGTCGTAGTTCTCTCGCATCAACTTCGTCGAGAAGTTGGTGTGACAGCCAGCGCCGTTCCAGTCGCCCGGCATCGGCTTGGGGTCGATCGTCGCAGCCACGTCGAAGTCCTCGGCGATGCGGTAGAGCAGCCAGCGAGCGATCCACATGTGGTCGCCGACCTCGACGACACCGGCGGGGCCGATCTGGTACTCCCACTGGCCCATCATGACCTCGGCGTTGATGCCCGAGAGCTTGAGACCGGCCTGGAGGCAGGCGTCCATGTGGGCTTCGACGATGTCGCGTCCGTAGACCTCGTCGGCGCCGACGCCGCAGTAGTAGGGGCCCTGCGGGCCGGGGAAGCCGCCACGCGGCCAACCGAGCGGGTGGCCGTCGTCGAGGAACGTGTACTCCTGTTCCATGCCGAACCACATGTCCTGGTCGGCGTACTTCTCGGCCAGGGCAGCCGTCGCGGCACGGGTGTTCGTGACGTGCGGGGTCATGTCGATGTTCAGGACCTCGTTCATCACGAGGATGTTGTCGCCGCCGCGGATCGGGTCCGGGCAGGTGAAGACCGGCTTGAGCACGCAGTCGGACTGGTGACCCTCGGCCTGGTTGGTGCTGGAGCCGTCGAAGCCCCAGATGGGCGGCTCGGCGCCGTCGTCCATGATCTTGGTCTTGGACCGAAGCAGCGCCGTGGGCTTCGTCCCGTCGATCCAGATGTATTCAGCCTTGATGCTCACGTGTGCTGCGCCTCTCAGGTGCGGGTCGTTGAAACCGGGTGGTGGTAGGGGACCACCACAGTCAAGGGGGTCTCCTTTTCTCGACCTTTTCCCCTGTGTGAACGCTTTGTGAACGGGGCGCCGAGACGCCCATCGACAGTAGGCGCGACCGGGTGGGCCACGTACCATCGGTCCATGGAACGCCAACGCGAGTACGTGCTACGTACGGTCGAGGAGCGAGGCGTCCGGCTCATCCGCCTGTGGTTCACCGATGTGCTCGGGCAGCTGAAGTCGTTCGCCATCTCGCCGGCCGAACTCGAGTCGGCGTTCGCCGAGGGCATGCACTTCGACGGGTCGGCCATCGACGGGTTCAGTCGCATCCAGGAGTCCGACGTCCTCGCATTGCCCGACCCGGCGACCTTCGAGATCCTGCCGTGGGGCACGCCGGGCGACGATCGCAACTCGTCGGCGGCGATGTTCTGCGACATCTCCAACCTCGACGGCACGCCGTTCGCCGGCGATCCACGGCACGTCCTCAAACGCAACCTCTCGGTGGCGCGCGACAAGGGCTTCCAGTTCTACGTCGCTCCCGAGATGGAGTACTTCTACTTCGAGTCGGGCGACGGCGGCCGTCCGCCGGTACCGCTCGACAGCGGTTCGTACTTCGATCTCACGACCGCCGACGTCGCCAACGACCTCCGCAAGAAGACGATCCATCTGCTGGAGGCGCTCGGCATCCCGGTCGAGTACTCGTTCCACGAGGACAGTCCGAGCCAGCACGAGATCGACCTTCGCTACACCGACGCCCTCTCCATGGCCGACAACGTCATGGCATTTCGTCTCGTCGTGCGCGAGATCGCGCAGCAGGCCGGCGTGCACGCCACGTTCATGCCCAAACCGCTCGAGGGCGTGCAGGGATCGGGCATGCACACGCACATCTCGCTCTTCGAGGGCGACACCAACGCGTTCCACGACCCGGACGACGCCTACCAACTCTCGAAGATCGGTCGGTCGTTCCTCGCCGGCGTGCTCCACCACGCCCGGGAGATCACCGCGGTCACCAACCAACTCGTCAACTCGTACAAGCGGTTGATCCAAGGCACGGGCTACGGGAGCCAGACCCAGTTCGAAGCCCCGGTCCACGTGTCGTGGGGCCGTAACAACCGGTCGGCGCTGGTGCGAGTGCCCGTGACGAAGCCGGGAAAGTCCACGTCGACACGTCTCGAGTACCGAGCACCCGATCCGGCCTGCAACCCCTATCTGGCCTTCTCGGTCCTGCTCGCCGCCGGACTGAAGGGCATCGACGAGAACTACGACCTGCCGGCCGAGGCCGAGGACAACGTCTGGGAGATGACGGACGCGCAACGATCGGCCGCGGGGATCGAACCGCTGCCGGCCTCGCTGTCGGAGGCCATCGACACGATGGAGCGTTCCGAGCTCGTCGCCGAGGCGTTGGGAGACCACATCTTCGAGTGGTTCCTCCGGAACAAACGAGCCGAGTGGGATGCGTATCGAGCACAGGTCACGCCGTTCGAGATCGCTCGCTACCTGCCGAGCTGGTGACCAGGACCAGGTGAACGGACCCGAATCATGGAACCTCTCCTGGTCTTCCCCGACCCGCCACCACCCGTCCTGTCGCAGGGGCTCGATCTCGGCGGCTACCCGTGGACGGGCGTCTCCTCCGAGGCCGACGTCGAACGGCTCGAGCCGGCTGACGGCTGGCCGGGTGCGGTCATCGTCGCCGTCACCGATCCCGAGGGCGCCTTCGCCCTGTGCCGAGCGATTCGCAAGGGCGACATCCCACTCGAGCCGGTGTTGTTGGTCATCTCGGCCGAACAGCTCCCCTCGCTCGACCTGCGCGAAGACCTCTTCGACGACTTCTGCGTCCTGCCCTTCCAGGCAGGCGAACTCGACGTCCGGCTGAAACACCTCTTCCACAAGACCGGACGCGGCACTCGACCCGAACTCGTCGAGTACGGCGAGCTGGCGCTCAACCTGGAGACCTACCAGGCAGCGATCTCGGGCAAGCCGCTCGACCTCACCTACATGGAGTACGAGTTGTTGAAGTTCCTCGCCTCGCACCCGGGCAAGGTGTTCACGCGAGAGACGTTGCTGTCACGGGTCTGGGGATACGAGTACTACGGCGGCGCTCGGACGGTCGATGTCCACGTGCGTCGTCTCCGGGCCAAGCTCGGCGAGGAACACGCGAGCCTCATCCAGACGGTCCGCTCCGTCGGCTACCGCTTCGGCCAGTCCCGCTGGATGTGAATCCGTGACATCGGGCCGTTCTCGCTTCGCTGCGAGCGGCCCCACGTTGGCACGGAGCCATGGTGCATCGATCGACCAACCGGTCGCCTGGCGGCTCCCTCCGGGCCGCCGGGGCACACTTCGACGGTCTAACCGTTGAGGTCGAGGAGTTCGGAGTCCTGGTTGCGGCTGTCGACGTCGTCGCGCAGGACCCAGCCGATGATGGCGGCGCCGATGCCGCCCGACATGAGCACGCCCACGGGGATGGCCACGAGCAACACGACGACGATGATGGCGACTCCGATCATGCGGTCATGGTGCCAGATCAGGAGCGAGGCGGGGCAACCGCGATCGCTTCGATCTCGACGCACGCGCCGATGGGCAGTGCGGCGACGGCCACGGCCGAGCGAGCGGGACGGTGGTCGCCCAACGCCTCGGTGTAGATCTCGTTCATGAGCGAGTACTCGCCCATGTCGGTGAGGAAGACGGTCGTCTTGACCACGTCGTCGAGCGTGGCGTTCTCCTGGGCGAGCACGGTCTCGAGGTTCGCCATCGCCTGGATCAGCTCCGCTCGCAGCCCGCCCTCGACGAGTGCGCCGTCGGCGATCCCGATCTGGCCGGACGAGAAGACGAGGTCGCCCGAGCGGACGACCGGCGTGTAGGGACCGACAGGGGTGCTCATCCCCCCACTCTGCCCCACCCCACTCCTTCTGGGTCTCTGGACCGACCTCGAGACATCCGAGAATGGACCCAGAAGTTCAGGGGGAGGGTGTGCGGAGGGGGCGCCCGGTGGGCCATGCGGGCGGCGTGCCCTGGTGGAGCCAGACGGCGGCGGCGACGGCGGCGAACACCGCGTCGCTGACGGCCAGCGCCGGCCCGGCCCCGGGTTCGACGTCGATCTCGATCGGTGGGGTGTCGACGGCGCGCACGATGCCGAAGGAGCGGATGGTGAGATCGTGCACGGTGCCCTCGGCGTCGACGACGATCGACTCCGACGTCACCCACGACAGCGCTTGGTGCGCGGCACCGATGCAGTACGACCGGAGCACCACCTCGTCGAGCGGATCGCCGGCGGCCACCGCCACCCGCACGGTCCCGTCGTCATCGACCGATGCGCGGGCAGTACCGCCTCCGGGTTGTGTGACCGGATCGACGGTGCCGGCGCAGGCGGCGGCGAGCACGATCCCCTCGGCCCAGCCTGCGCAGCGGAGCGCGACGGAGGTGGGCGGGCCCGGGACGTCGACCTCCTCCACGTCGACCGCCGGCAGCGCCGAGCGGATCGCTTCGGCGATCCCGTCCGTGCGGGCGACGCGCACGAGACCCGATCCGTCGGAACGCAGCCCGGCCGAGATCGGCGGTCGTTTCGGGCCGAGGCGGACCGAGTCCTCTCGCGTCCACACGGTGCGCACGGCGCGGCCTTGCTCGGTCGCGAGTCGGGCGGCCTCGGCGGGCAACGGCGACGGCGACTTCCCGCCGAACGCCCCGCCGTTGGCCAATGGATCCGCGGCTGCGTCGCCGCCGGCCCACGACGAGTCGGTCTCGAGGTACGCCGGTTCGACCCACGAGGTCTGGAGCACGACGTCCCAGTCGCCGTCGGGTACGTCGATGGGTGCCGTCGCTTCGGCGGTGGTCCGGCGTCCTTGGACCTTGCCCGCGGCGGCTCGGGCGGCGGCCACGCTCTCGGCGAGCGTCCAGGAACCCTCGCCGTCCAGCACCGCGACCAGCGCGTCGCGTGGCGCACGGTCGTCGGCGAATCCGCCGTCGCCCAGCGCGACCTGCGGGCCGACGCTCTGTGGAGCGCCGCCCTCGAGCGTGGCGCGTTCGGACGCTGCGTCGAGGTCGCGTTCGCTCGCAGGGGTCCCGTAGGCATCCCAGGCGTCGAGGATCGTTCGCCACCCCGTACAGCGGCAGAGATGTGCGAGCAGCGCCTGTTCGACCTCAGCGTGTCCGGCGTCGGGCTTCTTGTCGCGGAGTCCGGCGAGTCGACAGATGATCCCGGGTGTGCAGAAGCCGCACTGGGACGCACCGGTGTCGCTGAACGCCTGCGCCCAGGAATCGGCATCGTCGAGTCCGTCTGCGGTGGTGATCGCTCGCCCACGCACCCGCCGTACCGGCGTCACGCAGGCGACGCGCGGTGCGCCATCGACGAGCACGGTGCAGCAGCCGCACTGCCCCTGCGGGCTGCATCCGTCCTTCGGTCCTGTCACGCCCAGGTGCTCGCGCAACGCGTCGAGCAACGTGCCCTCGTCGGGCACCTCGACCTCGCGGCCGTCGACCACGAGGTCGGTTCGCCCGCCGCCCTCGGGCCCGATGCGGGGTCGCTCGCCGGTGTCGGTGGCCATGGCCGCCACACTACGGTCGGCCCTGATGAGCAACCGATTGCCAGGCCCGCTCCGACCTGCTGCCGCATCTCGCCGGAACTTCCTTCTCGGCGCCGCCGCCACGACCGTGCTCGCCGCCTGCAGTGGCTCCGGTGGCGACTCCGAGGCCGGCCCTTCCGGGGCGGAGCTCGACCCGAACGACCTGTCGATCCTGCGTTTCTTCGGTCCGTACTTCGCCGCAGAACAGACCGCTCGCATCCCGTTCGGCCTGTCCGACAGCGCCGGCCTGCTTCCCGCCGACGCCGTCCCCGGAAATCTCGTCGTGTCCGTCAAGAACCCCGATGGCGACGTGGTGGCCGAAGACCTGACTGCCGTGCTCCACGCCGATGGCCTCCCGCGGCCGTACTACGCGTTCGAGTTCACGCCGGCGTCGACCGGCTTCTACGACTTCACGACCGACGTCGACGGTGCGGAGGTGATCAGCCAGTTCTCCGTGATCGCCGCTGACGCCCCGGAGATCGCACCGCGCGTCGACCCCGGTGACGAGATGCCGGCGCTCGTCACGCCCACCGTGGCCGACGGGTTGGGGGTCACGCCGATCTGCACCCGCGACCCGATCTGTCCGCTGCACGACCAGACGGTGGCCGACGTCGTTGGCAACGCGCCGATGGCGCTCCTCGTGGCCACGCCGGCGTTCTGTCAGACGGTGATCTGCGGGCCAGTGCTCGACGTGATGCTCGGGATCATGGACGACTATCCGGATGTGTCGTTCGTGCACGCCGAGGTGTTCACGAATCCCGAGGAGAACAGCGTGCCGCTGTCGATCGAGGACTTCGCCCCGGTCGTGACGGATCTGGGCCTTCCATACGAACCGGCGTTCTACGCGGTGGGCGGCGACGGGGTGGTGCGCGATCGGCTCGACTACATCTTCGATGCGGACGACATGCGGGCGAGCCTGGACCAGGTCATAGCCTGAGCGAACGCACGACGCAGGGGACTCGATGGGGTCGGACGAGATGAGCGAGACCGAGCAGTCGATCGACGAGGTGGTCGACGACGTCGTCGAATCCGAGGGCTCGACGATCGTGTTCTCGAGCGATGTCGAGACGACCGCGCTCGACCTGGCCGATCGCCTCAGCGCCGATCTCGTCGAGGGAGCGTCCTCGTTCCGTGCATCGATCGCCGATCGGGAACGGGTCCTCGCCGACAGGGTCGCCGCCCACGCCGCGCTCGAGTTGACGGCGCGTGAGGACCTGTCGGGCGAGGAGCACGTGGTCACCGACGTCGGGACCCTCCGTCGGCTCGTCGAACGGATCGCCACTGCCGATCGGCTGGTCGAGGCGAGTCGGGAGGCGGTGCAGTCGCGAGCAGCGGCGGCCAGCGAACTCGCCGTCCATCCGACCTCGATCCGCGACGCAGCGGACGACGTGGTGCGTGCTCGCGCCGAGCTCGAGGCCCGCAACGCGGCTCTGGCCGAAGCCGGCCGCACCGAGACCGGCAGCGACGCTGCCCATGTCGTGCGCGACCCCGAACCCGAGGTCGCGCCAGCGACACCCGGTCCGCCGCGCCGGTTCAGCGGTTGGGAGCTGACCGATGCGGGCGCATTGCGGACGCCGGTCATCGTCGTGGGCGTCGCACTGGTGATCGGCGTCCTCACGCTCGTGCTCACCGGTAGCCCGCTGGCGCTCGCGATCCCCGGTCTCGCAGTCTGCTGGGTGGTCGTCCTGATCGTTCGCCAGCGCGATGATGCCTACGATCAGGAGCTGGCGAGCCGCAACCTCGAGAGCGTCGCCCGGCTCACCGAGCAGGCCTACGGCGGTGCGGGAGCGGGCGCCCAGCCAGCGTCCGTGGTCGAGGAGCCATCTGATCATGAGGCGGAGGCTGCGGTCCGCGATGCCGAGAACCGTCTCGCGTTCGCCGAAGCAGCGTGGCGGTCACTCG
This sequence comes from Acidimicrobiales bacterium, assembly GCA_028822535.1. Lineage (GTDB taxonomy): Bacteria > Actinomycetota > Acidimicrobiia > Acidimicrobiales > Salinilacustritrichaceae > Salinilacustrithrix. The sequence goes on along the minus strand of JAPKDO010000004.1, from coordinate 21,073 downwards.
TGGGCCCCGACGCCGATGTCGGCGACCTCGAGTCGGTGATCCAGGCCCGCGACGCCCGCTATCGCATCGGCGCCCACGCGGTCGACGAACTCCCCGCGGTCCGCACGGCCAACGCGCATCGCCGTCGGCTGCTTGCGCAGTGGAAGCTGGCGTGGTGGGTGCTCGACCGCCCGGTGCCGCCGATGGCCGCGGCCGAGGATGCGCTCTCGGCACTCGAGGCCGAGGGTCACTCGACCGTCACGATTCGGACCAGGGCGGCTGGCGGTCTGACGGCGGACGAGCGTCAGCGCCTCGACGAGTTGACCACGGGACGCTCGGCCGACGAACTCCGCGTCGCCGCCGACGCGACCGTTCCCGCCCTCGTCGTGGCGGACGCAGCCGGCGAGATCAGCGCGCAGCTGTTCCAGGATGCGACGGCACACCTGCCGGGCGATGTGCGTGTCGTGGTCGTCGCTCCGACCGACTGACCGGGACGCCACCGGGGGTAGCGCGGTCTCGAATCGTCTACGAGAAGCTGGAGCCGCAGCCGCAGGTGCGCTCGGCGTTCGGGTTGTTGATCGAGAACCCGGACTCGAGGCCGTCCTTGAAGTCGAGCGTGGCGCCCTCGAGCATCACGGCGCTGGACGAATCGACCACCACACGGACCTCGCCGTACTCGGTGACGTTGTCGTCGTCTGCGACGTCGGTGTCGAAGAACATCTCGTAGCTGAATCCCGAGCAGCCGCCGGGGCGGACCGCCACACGGAGCGCCAGCTTCTCGTCGCCCTCTTCGTCGATGAGGTTCTTGACCTTGCTGGCAGCGTTGTCGGTGAGCGTGATCATGACGTCAGGCTAACTCCTGTGTCGGTGGATGCGTCAGCCCCGGTTCGTGGAGGACGCTGGGTGGGGGTGTCCCGGAGTTCGACCTGGCACGGCGTCCGGTCGACGAGCGGGTGGAAGCGGGTCACCGCGCCGTCGCCGCGTGCGTCGACGAAGCCCTCCACCATGCCGCGGTGCATGCTGCACACCAGATCGGGGTGGGCTTCGGCCAACTCGCGGAACGGGCAGTGGGTGAACGCGATGGTGACGTCGTCGCCGTCGTCGACACGAGCGGGGTCGAACCCGAGTCCGGCGAGTTCCCGCTCGAGTGCGTCGGCACAGGCGAGCGACGGTGCGCCGCCGGCAGCGGCCGCCCCCTGCTCACGCCCGGCATCGGAGAGCTCGGCGGGATCGAGGCCCCCGGCGGCTGCTGCCTCGAGCAGGATCCGGGTGACGAGCGGGAAGACGGGTGGTTCGAGACCGAGGCTCGGAGCGTCGTCTGCGATGGCGTACCGGTGTTGGGGCCGACCCACGGCACCGGTCGCCGCCGCCGTGACGTCGAGCAGGCCGAGGTCACGCATGCGTTCGAGGTGCGGGCGGACCGTGTTGGGGTGCAGGTCGAGCGTCTCGGCGATCTCGGCGGTCGCCAGCGGGCGGGGGGCGCGCGCCATCTCGAGATAGATGGCGTAGCGCGTGTTGTCGCCCAGGGTCTTGAGGATCTCCAGACGTGGAGTCCCGGAGGTGGTGGCGCCGTCACTCACGACCGGAAGGCTACCGGGCAACGCCTCCTGGTTTCCACGGAGAGTGCCGGTAGAATTGGCGCCATGCCTGTCGATGCCCCGGACCAACCCGATCACTCGGGCGCCCAGCCACCGACGGTCGACGACATCCAGTCGATGTTGCGTGGTGTCATCGACCCCGAGCTCGGGAGCGACATCGTCGAACTCGGCATGGTGCGTGACGTCGCGATCGACGGCGGCGAGGTCACGGTCACCATCGCCTTGACCACGTCCGGCTGCCCGCTGCGGGCCCAGATCCAGAAGGACATCCGCACCCGGGTCGGCTCGCTTCCCGGTGTCGCTCACGTCTCGCTGTCGTGGGACGAGATGAACCAGGAGGAGAAGGCGTTCGCCATGGAGCGGGCGCGCTTCAACATCTCGGAACGCACCGAGGACTCCAGCGTCGGACCCACCACCAAGGTGATCCTGGTGTCGTCGGGCAAGGGAGGCGTCGGCAAGTCGTCCGTCACCGTCAACCTGGCCGCTGCGATGGCCGCGACCGGGCTGAAGGTCGGTGTGCTCGACGCCGACATCTGGGGGTTCTCGGTCCCGCGGTTGCTCGGCGTGTCGGGTCGGCTCGGTGGCGCCGAGGTCGACGGCAAGAAGTTCATGGTCCCCAACGAGCGCGAGGTGCCCAACCCCGACGGCCCGGCCGGGCTGTTGCGGGTGATCTCGATGGGCTTCCTGGTCGAGGACGAGGAGTCGGCGCTGATGTGGCGAGGGCTGATGCTCAACCGCGGCGTCCAGCACTTCCTGCAGGACGTCCAGTGGGGCGACGACCTCGACTACCTGCTCGTCGACATGCCCCCCGGGACCGGCGACGTGCAGATGGGCGTCGCCAAGCTGATTCCTCGCTCCGAGGTGCTTGTCGTCACCACCCCGGCCGTCAACGCCCAGAAGGTGGCGTCGCGGGCGGTGTCGATGTCGCGCAAGAACTTCCTGCGCGTCGCCGGGGTCGTCGAGAACATGAGCGCGTTCGTGTGCGATCACGGCGAGCGCTACGAACTCTTCGGGTCCGGCGGCGGTCAGCAACTCGCCGACGATGCCGGTGTTCCGCTCCTCGGCCAGATCCCGATGGAGCCCGACGTCTCGGTCACGGGCGACGCCGGCGAGCCGGTCGCCCTGCGCGATTCCCCGGCCGGCGATGCGTTCCGTGCCCTCGCCGACGTCGTGGTCAACGAGGCCGTACCCCAGCCCGACATGGCCGGCTGTTCGGCCCGCATGCTCGACGCGGCTGCGGCATCGTTGGACGCCCTCGACCTCTGACGCGAAGAGGCCGACCCCGTCGAGCGCGATGCCCCCCAGCACCACCCCCGACGGAGTCGGCAGCGAGGAATCGCTCGTCACGACCGGTCAGGCAGCCCACCATCACGGTCACGAACGGTCCCTCGGACCTCCACCGACAGCGTCGGCTTCGCTCTGGGAGCATCGTGCCGGATCGGGCGCGTTGACAGCCATGGCGCGAAGGGGCCAATCGTGACAACCCCGCCGCCTTCGACCGGGCGCCGACAACGCCAGCGTCAGGTGGTCCAGGCGCCCTCGGGGTCGTCGCCGACGACGGACCCCTCCGCCGCCAGCTTGCGCAGGTGGGCGTGGACCGACTGCGCTGCACGCGGCACGAGTTCTTCGATCAGGCCTGGGTAGAGGTCGGCGACGATCGCATCGATCGTCGTCGTCCCGCCCGCGACCGCTGCGAGCACCTGGGCTTCGCGTTCGAGGCGGTGGGCGAGGTACTCGTCGATCTTCTCGTACGGCTCGGTGATGAGGTGGCCGTGTCCGGGGGCGATGGCGCGCAGGCGCTTGATGCGGACCTTCTCGAGCGACTCGAGGTAGGCGCCCATGTCGCCGTCGGGCGGAGCGATCACCACGGTCGACCCGTTCATGATGTGGTCGCCCGAGAACAGCGTGCGCTCCTCCTCGAGGAAATAGCAGAGGTGGTTCGACGCGTGTCCCGGCGTGTGGATCGCCCGGATGCGGAACTCGGTCGCTTCGATGAAGTCGCCATCGGCGAGCGTGCGGTCCACGGGGACGTCGTCGCGGTCGTCGAACGCGCAGATCTCGGCCCCGGTCCGCTCGCGTAGGCCGGCGGCGCCCGGGGCGTGGTCGGGATGCGTGTGGGTGAGCAGGATCCATCGGATCCGATCCCCGCCGCATCCGGCGATGGTGTCGAGGTGCGTGGCATCGTCCGGGCCGGGATCGATCACGGCGATCTCATCGATGCCGACCAGATACGTGTTGGTGCCGGGACCCGTCATGGCGCCCGGGTTGTCGGCGACGATTCGCCGGACGTACGGGCTGAGCGCCGAGGCGACCTCGTGCACGATCGGCTTCGGGAGGTCCTCCTCTTCGAGATCGTCGCTCATCGGGTGGATGCTCCTGTTCGTCGCAGCGCGGCGAGCGCGCTCTCGGCATCGTCGTGGCCGGCCAGCAGCCGGAGGCTGGCAACGGTGGGCTCGATGAGTTGGATCTCGTCAGCCTGCCAGGATTCGAGTGCGCGGGTGGGCTCCCACCACTGCGCATCGACCGCTTCCCACTCGTCGGCGCTCGCCGACTGTCCAACCGGCATGGCCGCGGCGAAGAAGCGGGTGTCGTAGCGCCGGGGCGATTCTTCCGGGGTGATCCACTGCGACACGTACACCATGCGGTCGAGACCCAGGCCCAGTCCGTGCTCGCGACACAGGTCGAGCAGGCGCGTCGTGCCCGCCTCGAGTCCCGCTCGCAGCGTCCCCTCGTCCTGCAACACGGGGTGTGTGTCGTCCACCGGGCGACCGCCGACGGTGGAGAGGAGCACGCCGGCCTCCTCCAGGCTCTCGCGGACTGCGGCGACCCAGAACGCACGACCACCGGAGGGGACGCGCAAGATGACGGATGCGTCCTCGTCGGAGAGGTCGGTGTGGGCGTCGAAGCCGTCGTCGCCGTCGGATGCTTCGACCGCGCCTCCGGGGAACACGTGTGCGCCGGGCACGAACGGCGTGTTGTCCGAGCGGCGCAACAGGAGGACCTCGAGGGCGTCGTCGACGCTGTCCCGCAGGAGCATGACGGTCGCCGCTTGCCGGGGCGTGACCGGGACGGGCGCCGTCAATCGAGCTCTCGGCGCTCGGGTGGGTCTTCCCACGAGTCGACGTCCCAGACGTCGCTGTCGGGGCCGGAGCTCGTGCCGGTGCCGCCGGGGCCGAACCCGCCGGGGCCGAACCTGCCCGTCCCGGAGCCGGCCGGGCCGCCGAAACGGCCGCCGATGATGATCGGGCCCGTGGCGAACCGACTGCGGAGGCGATGGCGGACAAGGGCGCGCGACGGCGGGAACAGCAGGAACATGCCGACGACATCGGTCAGGAAGCCGGGCGTGAGCATCAGGGCGCCGGCGAAGAGGATGAGGATGCCGGTGATGAGTTCGTCGGTCGGGACGTCGCCTCGAGCGACCTTCTCGTTGGCTCGCCGGAATGCGCTCATTCCTTCGCGCTTCACCAACCAGGCGCCGACGACGCTGACGCCGACGATCCACAGGAGCGCAGCGCCGAACCCGATCTGGTTGGACACCTCGACGAAGAGGTACAGCTCGATGATCGGGACGACCAGGAAGGCGAGCAGGAGGAGTCCGAACACCGTTCCAGGCTATCGACGGGCACGAGAATCGCTGGAGTAGCGTCCTCTCGATGTCCGAGTCGTCCCAAAACCAGAGCGCGTACGGGGTCGACGCTCCGACCTTCTGGCAGCGGATCCTTCCGGAGACGATCCTCGGGCTCGCCTCGCTGCTGTTCTTCATGTCGATCGCCGCAGCGTTCTCGGGTGCGGCGCTGTTCGCCTACTACCGCTTCGAACTCGACGAGACCCGCGAACGGGTCGTGAAGGTCGAGTCCTCGATCGCCGAGCAGGTCGAAGCCGGCACCCAGATCATCGAACGGGACACCGCCGAGGCGACGGCCGAGATCGATGCGCTCCTCGACGAACTCGAGCAGTTCGCCGCCAGTGGACAGACGCTCGACGAACTGATCGAAGGCGTCGGCGAATCCGTCTTCTTGGTGTCGACGCTCGATGAGAACGGTCAAGCGTCGGTCGGAACCGCCTTCGTGCTCTTCAGCGACAGCGAACGTTCGTTCCTGGTCACGTCGTACACGACGGTGCGGGCCGCGACGGCGTCGCCGGGGCCGGCGCTCACCGTCCGCAACGACGGGAGCGAGATCTCGGTGAGCCTCAGCAGCTGGGACCCGGCGCGCGACCTCGCACTGCTCGTGGCCGAAGACGCCCCCAACCTCCCGCCGATCGAGGTCGCCGACGCGTCCGCCATCTCCACCGGCGATCGGCTGTTCGCGGTTTCGGGCCTCGGTGGCGAGGGGACATCGATCGTGCAGGGCACGGTCACCGACGTCGCCGCGAACGCCATCGCCCACGACGTCCCCGTCGGGATCCAGTTCCAAGGTGGCCCGATGTTGACGTCCAGCGGGCAGCTCATCGCCATCTCGTCGCGGGCGTACGCGCCGCTGGGATTCGCTCCCGACGCGGTCTTCTTCGGCATCCCGGTGCGCGAGGCGTGCGTCGAGATCGTGCAGTGCCCGGCATCGCTCACCGGCTGACGCGTTCCGCCTGACCGCATCGTCGGGCGGAGCGATGCGCCGATCGCCGCCGACGGGCGCGGTTCAACAGAAGAGGCCGGTGCAGGTCGTCGTCGTGGTCGTCGGCTGCGTGGTCGAAGTGGTCGTCGTCGTGGTGGTGGAGGTCGTGGTCGTGGTGGGAACCGGCGCGACCGGTGGGGCGAGATCCACGACGAAGGGTCCACCGCTTCCCGTGCCGGAGACGGCGCTGGGCGAGCCGGGCCCGAAGCCGCGACGTTCGCGCTGGAGTTCCTCGCTCGCCGGTTCCCTGATCGGCGCGGGCTCGAAGAAGTCGGTCACCGGCACACCGTCGAGCGCGGCCGACATGAAGCGTTGCCAGGCGCGAGCAGGGAACGAACCGCCGGTCAGGTTGACGCCCTTGACCCGGAACTTCTGGCCTTCGGGTGGCGGGGGATCGAACCCGACGAACACGGCCGTCGAGAGTGTGGGCGTGTAGCCGACGAACCAGCCGTCTTTGTTGTCCTGGGCCGTTCCGGTCTTGCCGGCAGCGGGGCGGTTGATGCCGCGGCCGCCTGCCGTTCCCGAGATCAGCACGCCGCGGAGCACGTCGGTGACGTTGTCGGCGGTCGCCTCCTTGAGCACCGCGTCGCCCTCGGGCACCGACTTGTCGATCAGCAACTCCCCCTCGGGATCGAACACCCGCACGACGGGGGTGGGTTCGACGCGAACGCCGCGATTGGCGAACGTGCCGTAGCCCGAGGCCATGCCGAGCGTCGTGCTCTCCCATGCGCCCAGCGCGATCGCGAGTCCGCTGCCGTCGAAGGTGGGGTCGATCTGGCGATCGACGACGCCGAGTTCGTTGGCGAGGTCGACCACCTCGTAGGGGTCGACGTCCTGCATGAGCCGCACGAAGACCGTGTTCACCGACTTCTCGGTGGCCGTGCGCAGGGTCATGTTGCCGTAGTTGGCGCCGCCGTAGTTCTTGGGGGAGTAGTCGCCGATGGTCAGCGGTCCGCCGCTGTAGATCGCGTCGGGCGTGATGCCCTGCTCGAACGCCTCGGCCAGGACGAAGGGCTTGAACGACGACCCTGGCTGGCGTCCCGTGGAGCCAGCGCCCGTCGCGATGTTCGCCTCGGTCAGGTTGAAGTCGCGGCCACCCACGATCGCCCGCACGAACCCGGTCGGCGGTTCGACCGCGGTGAGGGACATCTGGAGGTGGTGGACGACCTCGTTGCCGTTCTCGTCGAGCGTGACGACCGGGTCCTGACCCTCGATCGTCTCGAGCACCGTGAGGTCGGCGTGGCGCTGCACCGCCGGGTCGAGCGTCGTGTTGATGCGAAGTCCTCCCCGGTACAGGAGTTCGTCGTCGCCCAGCGCCTCGGTCAGGTACGAGGTGAGGTACTGGATGAACCACGGGTACTGCGTCGCGCCGATCTGCGGGGTCCGGACGATGGTGGCGGGTCCCGGCGGTTCTCCCTGCGAGTCGATCCAGATCTGCTGTGCGACCGCTTCGTCGTGCTCTGCCTGGGTGATCATCCCCTCGCCGAGCATGGCGCCGAGCACCGAGACCCGTCGGATCTCCGCCGTGCCCGAGTCGACTCGGGGGTTGAACTGCGATGGCGCCGGGATCACGCCGGCGATGAGCGCGGCTTCCGACAACGTGATGTCGTTGATCGGCTTGTCGAAGTAGACCTGCGCCGCCGCACCGATGCCGTAGGCGCCCTCACCGAAATACACGATCGACAGGTACTCGTAGAGGATCTGTTCCTTCGACATCGACCGGTCGAGTTGTGAGGCCAGGATCGCCTCGCGGATCTTGCGGTTGATGGTCCGTTCGGTGCCCACGCCGTATGCGTTGCGGGCGAGCTGTTGGGTGATCGTCGAACCGCCCTGGGCCAGTTCGCCCTCGCGGACGTCGGTGACGAGGGCACGGACGGTGCCGCGGATGTCGAACCCGCTGTGGTTGTAGAAGTTGCGGTCCTCGGCCGCGATGACGGCCTGCTTCATGACCTCGGGGATGTCGCCCGGTCCCACCGGGATGCTCTGGTCGAACTGCTGGTACACGTGGATGAGATCGCCGTTGACGTCGTAGACCTCGCTGAACTGGATGGCCTCGAGCTGCTCGGGCTCGGGGATCGACGCGGGCAGCGGCACGAACAGGTTCGTCGCCAACAACACGCCGGCCGCGGCGACCGGCGTGATGAACGCGACGATGACCAGCGCCGACGTGACGCGGAAGCCTTCGCCGAAGCGGGTGCGAACGGACATCAACCAGTCATTCTCGTCGTTCGCCGGTCCCGTGTCGCATCACGCCCACCCACCCCCGCTTCTGGTCGCGCGATCGGTACGTGAGAAGTACCGATCGCGCAACCAGAACGGCGGGGGTGGGGCTCCTAGAGTCCGGGGCCATGCCCGCCCCCGCCGATCGACCGCCGTCGGTCGACACGCTCGCCCGGTCGCTCGCCGACACGGGACTCCCGCATCCACTGCTGGTCGACGCGGCGCGTGAGGCGATCGCTGCCAAGGACCCCCAATCGGCGCGAACGATCGCCGAGGGCATCGCGGGAGCGATGCTGCGGCCGGTGGTCAACGCCACCGGCGTGTTACTGCACACCAACCTCGGACGGGCGCCGCTCGCGAGCACGGTCACCGGTCGAGCGAGCAACCTCGAGTTCGATCTCGCTGTCGGGAAGCGGGGGAGCCGCACCGTCCACGCCGGCGGTCTGTTGGCCCGTGCCGTCGGGGCCGAGGACGCCATCGTCGTCAACAACTGCGCCGCGGCGGTCATGCTCACCCTGGCTGCGCTCGCGGGGGGGCGCGGTGCCGCCGTGAGCCGGGGTGAGTTGGTCGAGATCGGTGGAGGATTCCGGGTCCCCGACGTCATGGCGCAGTCGGGCGCACGACTCATCGAGGTGGGGACCACCAACCGCACGCGGGTGTCGGACTACGAGACAGTCGTTGACGACGACCTGGCGCTCGTCCTGAAGGTGCACCGTTCCAACTACACCATCTCGGGCTTCACCGAGGAGGCGTCGGTGGCGTCGCTGGCTGCGCTCGACGTCCCGCTCGTGGTCGACCTCGGTTCCGGCCTGATCGATGCGGCATGCCCGTGGTTGGCCGACGGCCCGCCGTCGTGGCTGGCCGACGAACCTGCCGCGAAGCAGACCCTCGCCGACGGCGCGGACCTGGTGCTGTTCTCCGGCGACAAACTCCTCGGCGGCCCCCAGGCGGGCATCATCGCCGGCCGTTCCGATCTCGTGCGGGCATGTGCGAAGCATCCGCTGTACCGAGCGTTCCGCCCTGGTGGCCTCGTGCTGTCGGCCCTGCAGGACGTGGCGACCGCCTATCTCGACCGCACCGCCGGTCAACTGCCGTTCTGGCGGATGGCGGCCGCATCGGTCGAGTCGCTGCGAGCCCGAGCGGAACTGGTCATCGATCGGGTCGGACGGGGTGAGGTGACCGTGTGTTCGTCGGTTCCGGGTGGAGGAACGCTGCCGACGGTCGAGATCCCGTCGGTCGGAGTCGCGTTCGAGGGCGACCACACCGCGGCGCTCCGAGCCCACCAGACGCCGGTGATCGCCCGGGTCGTCGACGGTCGCACTGTCCTCGACCTGCGCACGATCGAACCCGACGACGACGCGATCGTCGTCGCCGCGCTGCTCGACGGCTGATCCCGTGCACGTCGTCGCAACCGCAGGACACGTCGACCATGGCAAGTCGACCCTCGTCCGAGCGCTCACGGGCACCGACCCCGACCGCCTGGCCGAGGAGAAGGAGCGTGGGCTCACCATCGACCTCGGCTTCGCTGGCACCGAACTGCCGTCGGGCCGGCACTTGGCGATCATCGACGTCCCCGGCCACATCCGGTTTCTCAAGAACATGCTGGCCGGCCTCGGCGCGATCGACGCCTGCTTGTTCGTGGTTGCGGCGTCGGAGGGTTGGAAGCCCCAGTCCGAGGAGCATCTGCGGATCCTCGACGTGCTCGGCGTCGGGCACGGCATCGTCGTGCTCACCAAGGTCGGGCTGATCGACGACGACCTCCGTGAGCTCGCCCGACTCGAGGTCGAGGAAGCCGTCGAGGGCACGTTGCCATCGATGTCTTGTTGTCGGAGACGCCGCCGGCCGCAGACCTCGGCCGACCTCGACTGTGGATCGACCGGTCGTTCGCCCCCGCCGGCGCCGGAACCGTCGTCACCGGGACGCTGGCCGGCGGTTCGGTGACGCTCGACGACGAGTTCGTGGTCGAACCATCGGGAGTGACGGTGCGGGTCCGGGGCATCCAGCGCCACGATCAGCAAGTCGACCACCTCGTGCCGGGCAACCGCACCGCCCTCAACCTCGTCGGCGTCGGCCACCACGAGATCGGCCGTGGCGACGTGCTCGTCCGGCCCGGCCAGTGGCACCGCACGACGACCATCGACGTGGAACTCACGGTCCTCGACGCGCTCGACCACCCGGTGTCCCGGCGCGGCGCCTACATGGCCTACATCGGGTCCGGCGAGCATCCCGTGCAACTCCGGGTGCTCGGGCCGGAGGCGCTCGAGCCCGGCGAGACCGGGGCCGCACGCCTCCATCTCCCACGCCCGCTGCCGCTGCTCCCGGGCGATCGGTACGTGCTCCGCGATTCCGGCCGCGGCGAGACCGTCGGCGGGGGAGCGGTGCTCGACATCGACCCGGTGGTACGCGCCGCCGACGCTGCGCCGGACCGTTCGATCGATCGAGTGATCGCCGAGCGTGGATGGATCGAGGTCGACCGCCTCCGTCTGCTCACCGGGGACGAGCTGGCGCCCGTACTCGGCAACTGGGTCGTCGATCCGGAGCGGTTGTCGGCGGATCGGGTCCGGGTCACCGAGATGATGCTCGCCGCGGGTCCGCTCGGCCTCGACCTCGCGACACTCGACGAGACCGATCGCCTCGTCGCCGAGTCACTCGACGATGTCGTCGTCGATGCCGGACGCGTCGTTCACGCCGATTCGATCGATCCGCTCGACGGGCACCCGTGGATCGACGCGCTGTTGGCCGAGCCGTTCACGCCCCCGGACCCGCCCGACGATCTCGGCCGCAACGAGATCCGCGAACTCGTCCGCCGTGGCGTCGTGGTCGAGGCCGGCGGCGTCGCGTTCGCTGCTGCGGCGATGGATCAGGCGGCGGACGCGGTGCGCGACCTGCTGAACGACGATCCCGACGGCATCACGGTCGCCCAGGTGCGCGACGCACTCGGGACGTCACGAAAGTTCGTCGTGCCCCTGCTCGAACACCTGGACGCGACGGGTCGCACCCGTCGCCGCGACGATCTGCGGATCGCCGGGCCGCGCCTCTAGGCGAGGAGCGGCTTGCGTTCGTTCTCGCTCAGCCCGCCCCAGATGCCGTGCTGCTCGCGGATGCGTACCGCGTAGTCGAGACAGTCCTTCTTGACCGAGCACGTCGTGCAGATCGCCTTGGCCCGGCCTTCACGTTCGAGCTTCTCGTCCTTGCGCTCGAACTGCGCCGGCGGAAAGAACACCCGAGCTTGTGGCCCACGGCACGCGGCCTTGAGCTGCCATTGCTCGGTCTCCGTGCGGATCGCGATGGACATTGAACAAACCCCCCGGTTCGATTACGAGGGGAACCTAGGACCAACGGCCCAGTCCTTCAAGGGGCAATCTTCGCGAGCACTTCGCTCGCGCTCCGCGAACCCCAGAACTCCATCTGGCGACAGTTGACCTGACCCGTCCAAGGCGGGGTGTCGCCAGATCGGTTGGTCAGTGGCGCTCTCGGTAGTCCTTGGCGGCGCCTTCGACCGGTTCGACCTCCAGGACGAGACCGTCGATGGCGGTGACCGTGACGGTGTCGCCGGCGGCGATCGGCGTGGCCCGGTTGGTGTGGGCACGCCACGGAGCGTCGCGCACGGTGACGATGCCGTCGGGCGACACATCGGCGACGGCGACGCCCGACTCGCCGATCATCCAGTCACGCCCGATCGTCGGCGTCGAGAACCGGGTGCGGACCATGGCTGGCATGCCGCCGAGCATCGACAACAAGGTGCCGACGATGCCGGCGATGAGGGTGATCCACGACGGCGGGCCGTCGGCGAACACGAAGAGCGACCCGACGACGAGGCCGAGGGATCCGACGCCGGTCCAGAAGCGCGGGACTCCTGTCTGCACGTCGACGGCGAAGGCCGGGAAGCACGCACACAGTGCGACGAGCGCCCAGGTGTTCGTCGGGAGCACGGCGAGGCCATAGGCGGCGAGGACGAGCGAACCGACACCGACCATGCCGGCGACACCGACGCCGGCGGTGAACAGTTCGAACACCAGGAGGCAGCCGCCGATGATGAGCAACAGATACGCCACCGCCGGGCTCGCCACGGTGTGGAACAGCTGGTCGACGAGGCCGAGCTGACCGAAGCGGACCTGGGTGAGCGGCTGGAGGCCGTCGTCGGTCGTCTCGGTCTCGAAACCGGGCAGGGCGATCACGAAGTCGCCGAGGATCGGGGCGGTGCTGTCGACGAGTCCCAGTGCGGCGGCGGTCTCGAAGCCGACGTTCTCGCCGACCGAGGCCTTCTCGCCGAGGTCGACGTCGTTGGCGTCCACGAGTTCGGACGTGACCTCGATCCGGCTGCCGGGCGTCAGGGCGCTGACGTCGGCGGCCGCGACGAGGCGGGTCGCCTCGTCTTCCGCCTTCGACCCCGACGGGCCGACCCAGGCGCCGATCGTGATGTCGGCATCGGTGATGGCCGCGACGAGTTCGTCGATCGCCTCGTCGCCCACGGCGGCGCCTTCGCTGTTGATCTGGAGGACGAGCGCGACCAGCCCGGCCTCGTCCGCCGCTTCGATCTCGTCGGCGATGAACGAGACCACGATGGGGTCGAGCAGACCGGACACCTTCACGACCTGCACGACGCCGGGATCGCCGCTGTCGTCCGAGTCGCTCTGTGCCGGGGCGGTCGGGCGCGCCGACGCCGTCCCCGCAAGGAGAGTGACACCCATCACGGCGGTGATCAGGCCGGTGATCACCCTGGATAGGGTGACCTGGTTCCGGCGTCGACCAGAGCTGCTGTGGAGAGAATTCGGTGAAACCGACGGAGTACTTCGCTGCATCTCGATTGCTCATCGTTGCCGGGAAGGGCGGCGTGGGCAAAACGGTGGTCACCGCAGCCCTCGCTCGAGCGGCCGCGATGGCCGGCCGGTCGTCCCTGATCGTCGAGGTCGAAGGCAAGTCGGGCCTGCCCCTCATGTTCGGCCACCCCGAGCTCGGCTACGACGAACTCGTGCTGCACAAGGGCGGTGGAACCGACGGCCATGCCGAGGTCACGGCCCGCACGATCACGCCCGACGCTGCGCTGATCGAGTATCTCGAGGACCATGGCCTGTCCCGCATCTCCAAGCGACTGGTGTCGTCGGGCGCGCTCGACATCGTCGCCACCGCGGCCCCGGGCATCCGCGACATCCTCGTGCTCGGCAAGGTCAAGCAGTTGCAGCGGTCCGCGGCCGCCGACGTGATCATCCTCGATGCGCCTGCCGCCGGCCACGCCATCACGTTCCTCCGGTCGGCCCGCGGCCTCATGGACGCAGTCAAGGTCGGCCCGATCAACACGCAGGCCAAGGACGTGCTCGAGTTGCTCGAGGACCATGACGCCTGCCAGGTCCTGTTGGTCACCCTCCCCGAGGAGACGCCGGTCAACGAGTTGGTCGAGACCGCCTTCTCGCTCGAGGACCAGGTCGGCGTCGGACTCGGCCCCGTCGTGGTCAACGGGCTGTACGAGGACTACCCGGGGCTCGGCGAACCCGCAGCGAAGGCTGCGGAGGACGCCGACGTGTCGTTGCTCGCCGGCGAGGCCGAGGCGTTGGACGAAGCTGCCGAGTTCCGCCGCCATCGCATCGCGCTCCAGGCCGATCAGGTCGATCGCCTGTCCGAGCAACTCCCGCTTCCGCAGCTCACCATGCCTTTCCTCTTCCAATCCGAGATCGGACCCGACGAGTTGGACCGACTCGCCCGGGCGATGCTGGTCGGCATCGAGGCGCTCGATGTCGACCTGACCCTGGGGGAGGGGTCATGAGCGGCCCCACTGGTGACGAGACGCTCGAGACCCTGGTCCGCGAGCGCGAGATCATCGTGTGTTGCGGGTCCGGTGGCGTCGGCAAGACCACGACCGCCGCAGTGATCGCGCTGCAGGCGGCCGAGGCCGGACGCAAGGCCGTCGTGGTCACGATCGACCCGGCCAAGCGACTCGCCGATGCACTCGGCCTCGACGGGTTGACCAACGAACCGTCGCGCATCGACGGCGACTTCCCCGGCGAACTGTCCGCGATGATGCTCGACACCAAGTCGACGTTCGACGATCTCGTCGGGGCGCACGCGTCCGACGACGAACAGCGCCGGCGCATCCTCGACAACAGCTTCTACCGCAACATCTCCGGCGCCCTCTCCGGCACGCAGGAGTACATGGCGATGGAGAAGCTCTACGAGCTGCACGACGGACGGAACTCGGGCAAGCACGACTTCGACCTGATCGTCATCGACACGCCGCCGACCCGCAACGCGCTCGACTTCCTCGAGGCGCCGAGCCGGCTCACCCGGTTCCTCGACCATCGCCTCTACAAGATCATGACCGCGCCGAACCGCGGCGTGCTCAAGGCGGTGAACATGGCGGCGCAGACCTTCGTCCGATCGATCGCCAAGGTGGTCGGGGCCGACGTCATCGACGACGCCATCGCCTTCTTCCAGGCCTTCGACGGCATGGAACAGGGATTCAAGGACCGGGCGACCAAGGTCGAGGAGCTGCTCCGGGCCGACGACACGGCGTTTGTCCTGGTGGCGTCGCCGCGGCGCGACACGATGGACGAGGCCACGTTCTTCGCCGAGAAGTTGGCCGAGGGCGGCATCCCCGTCCGCAGCCTCGTGATCAACCGCATGCACCCGAACTTCGCCGACGGACTGGCCGAGGCGACACGGGAGCGGGCCAACTCGCTCGACGGGCAGGCGATCGGCGACCTCTACCGCAACCTCGCCGACTTCCAGCTCGTGTCGTCACGGGAGGAGGAGCATCTCGCAGTGTTGGCCGAGACCGTCGCGCCGGCGCCCGTCGTGCGCGTGCCGTTCCTGCGCTCCGACGTCCACGACCTCGACGGACTCCGCGAGATCGAGACCTACCTCCGCTGACCAGTCAGCAGTGTCGCGGTCTAGCTGTCGCGGTCTAGTTGTCGTCGCCGTCGGCGAGCTTGGCGGCCGCCTCGTCGACGGATTCCTCGACCGGGACGATGCGGTCGAAGCCGGTGGTGTGGAGCAGGCGGGTGAGCGATTGACGGCTGCACGCCACGGCGACGTTGCCGCCACCTTCACGGGTGCGTCGGATGCCGCCGATGAGCGCCCCGAGGCCGGCCGAGTCCATGAAGGGCACGTCGCTCAGGTCGATGAGCAAGGCGGTCACCTCGCCGATGCCGCCCAGGGCTTCTCGGAACTCGCCGACCGTGTAGGCGTCGAGCTCACCGCTGGGGCGGCAGAGGGTGTACTGGGCGGTCTCTTCGATGTGGATGTCCACCCGGCGCACGCTAGCTTTCCCGACGTGCCAGTCGTGCTCATCGCAACCGACACAGACGCCGTCGCCGACGAGGTCGACGCGGCACTCGCCGATCGCGACACCACGGTGGTCCGGGTCCGGACCGGCGCCGAGGTCGCAGATGCGGTCGATCTCCACGTTCCCGACTTGGTCGTGCTCGACCTGCAGATCGGCAACATGGGCGGGATGGCCGTCGCCATGCACCTCCGGGCCGAGGGTGCGATGGGTCGCCTCCCCGACTCGTCGATCCTGATGTTGCTCGACCGCGAGGCCGACACCTTCCTCGCCAAGCGCTCCGACGTCGACGGCTGGATCATCAAGCCGCTCGACTCGTTCCGCCTCCGCCGCGCCGCCAAGGCGCTGCTGGCCGGCGACTCGTTCACCGAGTCGGGCACGGCCGTGACCGTCCCGGCCGCCGCACCCGCCGAGTAGCGGACAAGCGACCGCCGGCGCCCGGGCGGACGCGGTCGCCGCCAGCGTTCACCGTCGACGGGACCGCCGAGTCGGTATGGTCCGGTCTCCACGGATCGTCGCGGGCGCGTTGTTCGAGGCCACTCCCTGATCGCGCGAGGCCTCACATGCGAACAACCCACGTCGGTACCCGCCTGCGAGCTGCCGGCGGTACGACCGCCACGGTCCTCCTGCTCGTGTGCGCGCTCTCTGCGTCGGCGTTCGCGTCGGTCTTGCCGAGCGACGGCGACCCGCCGACGGCCGGACAACAGGTCACGCTTCCGTTCTGGTCCGAGCCAGAGTTCAATCTGTTCTCGGGGGAGAATCGCTGGAACATCAAGAACCGCCCCGACGGCACGATCTCGGCCGCATATGGGCATCCGAGCGACGCGATCCACGACGACTACATGGCCACGGCCCGCTACCCGTCGCTCGGTGCTGATCCGACGCGCACCCCGATCGACGTCGCCGTGTTGCCGCCGAGTTCGTACACGGGAAGGGTCGGCTCCTGGAACGTCGTGCGTTACGACGACCAGACGATGCAGGTCTGGGGACCGGTCGACGCACCGAACCCCCAGGCGTTCGACCTCCGCCTGATCGTCGAGGGCGAGGTGCGCGACATCGTCGGCGGCACGCTCCTGAACGACATGCTCTCGGGCGGTGCCCGCGTGCCGAACAGGGCCATCGTGGTCGACGCGAACGGCCTGCTGTACCGAGTCGACGTCGACACCGGTGAGGGAGAGCTGCTCGACGACGTGGGGAAGTCCTTCTTCGGCGAGGAGACGAACGCGCTCGCCGGCGTCGCTCGCGCCTGGACCGACACGGGCCGACCCGCCGTCAACCCCGGCCGCACCACGGACGGCAACGTCGTGGTGTCCGACGACCCCGGCAGCGAGGTGCTGATGGTGCTGCTCGACAACGGGCACCTCGTCCCGGTGAGCGTCGGTCCGATCGGCGCCACGATCCGGCCGCCGCTGTCTGCGTTCGACGCCGACCTGTTCGTCGATCCCGCAGCCATCCCGGTGCAGCCGGTGTTCGTGGACTTCGACTTCGACTGCACGTCGACCGGGATGACGCGTGCGTCCGGCGAGCTGTATCAGGGAGACGTCAGCCTCCTCCTCCAGTGCCGAGAAAGCTACTTCGACACCAACGTCTCGACCGGCCGACTGTCGGTCGCGGTCGGAGAGACCCAACCCGACTACCCGATCTTCGTCGACGTGTTGACGGTTTCCGACACACTCGAGGGTGACGACGGTTCGGTCCGCCACGGCCGTGAGGTCAGACACGACCAGGCGTGCCGATTCTTCGAGAAGATCACGCCGGGATCGTTCGATGTCCGCGTCGTCCACGACGTGACCCACGTGGCGTGCGCGGGCTTCACCCCGGAGATCCCCGGGGTGCAGGACCGCGCCTACATCATCGACACGTATCACCAGCCCCGTGACTACTCGCCCGTGATCGGCGAGGACCCAGACGGTCGCGACCCCGTCTACGGCGTCCAGGGCACGCCCATCGAACGGCGGACGTTCGACCGGCTGCACCAGCCCGGACCCGGCGACGTCTCGACCGGCCCGCCCATCATCGAGGAGACGTACGAAGACCTCGAGTCCCTGACGATCGCGATCCAGTTTCCCTGCGAGACCCTGCTCCCGAGGCCGACCGGGTTGACCGAGTTCGGGAGCCCGGTGTCCATCGAGCAGTGCGCCGGCATCGAGGAGGAGTTCGCCGGCGGAGCGGTTGCCGACACGGCACCGAACTGGGTCAGCCTCACCGTCGCCGGCTACGGCCGAGTCGGCTCGGAACGGCGGTTGTTCGTCAACACCCAGCCGCACCGCAATCTGTTGCGACAAGAACTCGACGCGCGCGAGCTGCCGTGGTCCGAGGAGATCGAGCAACAGCAGTTCACCTGGACGATCGAGCCCAGCGACTTCCTCTCCACGGACCTCGAGAAGCTCCGCGAGGACTTCGAAGGGGCGGACTCCGCCGCGTTCGACGTGTTCGACGCCGAGGGGGCGCCGCCGCTCTTCCTCACCCACGTGCCGCGAGGCTCGCGGACGGAGATGACCGTCAAGTTCCTGAGCGGCACACCGACGACTCGGACCGTGCCGGTTGCTCCCGTCGCGGTGCTTCAGGCACCACCGACGGTTGGTGGTCTCGGGCAGCAGACGACGTTCACCCCCGAGTTCGCCCAGACGTCCTCGAGCGGCACCAGCACGACCAAGTCGATGTCGACGCATCTCGGAACGCACATGGGGATCGAGGCATCGGTCACCGCTGGTTCGGGAGCCGCCGGGAACAGCATTCGTGGTGGAGTCGGGGTGGCAGTCGACTACCAGTTCATGAACGAGGTGGAGAACAGCGAGACCGAGGCGGTCACTGTCGAGACCACCGAGGGCTATGGCGGCTCGTTCGCCGATCACACGGTGGTGATGCGTTCGGTCGTGCAGGACGTGTGGCGCGCACAGGTGGTCTCCGACGAGACCGGACTGGCGGTCGGCGATGTCTTCGACCACGCGATCTCCAGAGGAGTCATCGACCAGTCCGTCCTGTTGTCCCAGCTGGAGGTGGAGCAGCCCGGACTGTTCGGTGAGTCCGGCGTCTTCCGTCCCTCGCTCGACAGGATCCTCGCCGGCGAGTCCGACCTGGGTGACCCCATCCCGATCGAGATCGGCAACCCGGGTTCGTACCTACCCGGAGCCGACGACGAGGAGCCCGAATCGATCCTCAGCACGAGCGGAGGTCCGTGCAACGGTGGGTTCGGCGCGCCCGACGATCCGACACCGGGCTTCGGGTCCCTACCGAGCTCCGTCTCACCTGCCAACCCCTACTACGGGACGTCGCCGCCCACTCCGATGGGTCCGAACGTGCTCACCTCGGCGACCCATGCCGTGTCGGTCGGGAACGACCTGACCGAGGGCGCGACGATCTCCATCCTCAACGAGACGGCCCAGTCGCTGCTGACCTCCTACAGCAGCACGTTTTCGTTGACCGGAATCCTCAAGTTCGAGTCCGAGGTGAGCTTGGGGGTCTCCACGAAGGTCGAGCTCCAAGCGTCTGCTGGTGTCGACGCCGGCTTCGGGAACGGCGCCGAGGTCGAGTCGACGCTGGGAACCGGTAGCGGCTTGTCAACGGTCCTGGGCAACGTCCCTCACGTTCCCGACGCAGGATCGGAATGGTTGGAGGGCGAGGGCTATCGCTGGAAGATGTTCATGTGTCGGGCCCCGATCGGACCCGCTGGCCTGGGCATGCAGGCCTGGGTCCAGGGCTACGTCGTCGACGGCTACGGCGGCAGCGGCGGCATCGAGGATCTCGCCGACGTCGATGCCGAGGCGCCGGTCGCGTCTGCCGTTGCGTTCGCCGATCCCACCATCGAGCCCACGGGAGCGACGGGACCGTGCGACACCGTGGGCGAACGCGACAACCGTTTCGCATGGGCCCACTACGCCGGGACCGTGGACCGCTACGCCGTCGTTCTCGAGAACATCACGGGCGGCGGCGTGGACGAACGGGTGCTGGCCGACCTCGCACAGCCCGCCGACTTCGATCCCTCGAACGACCGGTTCGGCTGTGCCGGGATCTCCGCTGGCGACTTCGTGGACGGCGACCTCTACCGGTGGCGAGCGGTCATCGACGGCTTCGTCGACAACAGCGTCCAGTCCGAGTGGGAGTTCTTCCGCCCCCAGGTCTGGCCGCCCGACCAGACCATCACCCTGCGCACGCCCATCCGTCATGCAGACGACTCGGTCACCATCGACATCGACGACCCCGCCGGGGTCCGGTCGCTGCGCCATGACGTCACCGTGCTCGCGGTCGACGGCGACGAGCGCACCGAGGTCGCGAGCCGACAGGGCATTCGGAGCAACAGCTACCGGACGCCGACGCTCGAACCCGGGGCCTACGTGGCCGAGGTCGTCGGCCACAACGATCACGTCCTCGGTGGCGGCGGGCGCGCCGAGACCAGCATGGTCGAGGTCGAGTTCGTCGTGGAGGAGCGCTTGGCCGCGCAGTTCGTCCGAGGGGACTGTGTCGAGGACCCGTGCACGACCGCCGACGCGATCGAGTTCACCGACGAGTCGGTCCCCGCAGGTGGCGTCCCGATCGTGGGTTGGAACTGGTCCTTCGGTGACGGCACGACGTCGACGGACCAGCACCCGACGCATCGATTCGTCGACCTCCCCGCCGATGGGACGGACACCTTCGACGTGTACCTCACCGTGACCGATGCGATCGGGAGGACGGATGGGCACACGCAGCAGGTGACCCTGCAGAGCGCGGCGCCCGAGATCGATGCCAGTGGCCTCGAGCACGAGACCGTGGTCGGTGAGCCGCTCACGATGACCGTGGACGTGACCGATCCCGACAACGTGGGCCGCGACCCGGGTGCGCAGCAGATCCCCGAGGTCGAGTGGGACCTGGACGACGACGGCGTGGCCGACGTGACGCAGTCGACCTCGACCCCATCGGTCACGCATACGTTCGATGCTCCGGGTGGCCATCCCGTCACGGTCACCGCGACCGATCCCCATGGCCGGACCACGAGTCACGACTTCGTCGTCACCGTGGCACCCGCCCCCGCCACCCAGTTCGTCGACGTGATCGGCGGATGGGATGCGCGCATCGCCGCCGGAGATCTCGACGGCGACGGTGCAGACGATCTCCTCGGTCACCGACCCGGGGCGGCCAGCGACGGAATCGCGTGGAACGGTTCGTCACCGGCCTTCGATGACCTCGCGGTCGGCGGCGACTACACGCCGGTCGTCGGTGATTTCGATGGTGATGGTGGTGATGACGTGCTCTGGTATGCGCCGGGTGGTGCGGCGGATTTCGTGTGGTGGTCGGATGGGGATCGTTCGTTCACGAGTCGGCCGACGTCGATCAATGGCACGTACACGCCGGTTGCCGGTGATTTCGATGGTGATGGTGGTGATGACGTGCTCTGGTATGCGCCGGGTGGT
>JAPKDO010000139.1 GCA_028822535.1 Acidimicrobiales bacterium | reverse complement strand
GCAGTCCGTGGCCGACTCTAACGCCACGGCCTGCCCCTGGCACGTCGGACACTTGATGCCCTCGGCCAGACCGCGGGCCCGCTCGGCCGTCGTCTGTGGACCGGAGTCGCCGACGACGGCGACCGCCAGACCGCCGGCGAGCAGCGCAACCAGCACGATCCACGGCCATCGAGCACGACTGATCCCCTTCATCCGGCCGCCTCCTGGGCGTTGGTGAGCAACCGGTCGAGACCAGGCGCGGTGACGCCCCCGATCAACTTGGCCACCACGGTCCCGTCGGGTGCGATGAGATACGACTCGGGGACGCCCGACACCCCGTAGTCGAGCGCGATGCGGCCGTCGGGGTCCTGGACGACCGGCCAGTCGCCGCCGTTGTCGGCGAAGAACTCCTGGACCGATGACGTGGAGGCGTCGTAGACCACCGACACGACCGACGCGTCGTCGGCGAGCCGGTGGCGCTGTTCGAAGTCGACCAGCTCGGGATGCTCCCGGACGCACGGGATGCACCACGTCGCGAAGAAGTTCACCACGACGTAGCCGCCGCGGGCCTCGGCCAGGTCGTAGGCCGACCCGTCGATGGCCTCGCCGACGATCGGTGGCGCCTGGCGGCCCAGCAACGGGGAGTCGACCGCACGCGTACCGGCGCTGTCACTGGTCGCGAGGACGAACAGGAACCCCAACATCACCAGGAGCACCGGAACCGCGATCCAGGCGGCAACGCGTCCACGGCTCACGACAGGCTCGCCGGTTCGCGGTCGGGCAACGGTTCCGAGGTCGGGGCGGTGGGTGTACGACGTCGACCGGGGAAGGCCGCGAGCGCGGTTCCGACCGCCATCATGATCCCGCCGATCCAGAGCCACGTGACGAGCGGCTGCAGTACGACTCGGATCACGACCGGGTCCGACGGCGATTCCGGTACCTCGATCAACGTCAGGTAGACGTCTTCGACGAGGCTCGTCGACACCGACGGCACGCCGATCGACTGTCCGCCGAACGCGAAGAGCTCCTGGGCCGGCCGGTACACCTTGTCGCCGTCGACCCGTACGAGCGCCGCCGTCTTCGTCTTCTCCGCCGACTCGGTGACCTCGATGCCTTCGTAGACCAGCGTGTGACTCCCGACGGTGGCGACGTCGCCCTCGGACAAGCGGAGTTCGACCTCGCTCACGTAGGACTGGGACGCTGCGAACGCGATCGCGATGACCACCACGCCGAGGTGCACGATCATGCCGCCGTTCGTGCGGCCCACGAGGCCGCGCCAACCCTGACGGCGGGTGGCCAGGACGATCTGGCGGAGCGCAGCCCCACCGGCGAACGCGCCCAGACCGAACGCGAGGACCGGGGCGAGTCCGCGGGACCCGGTGGCGACGGTGGCCACGACGGCGACCACCGCGGCGACAGCCGGCCAGAACAGCCGGACCCGGAGCAGTTCCTCCGACGCCTTGCGCCACGGCAGCACTGGGGCCACGGCCATCAGGAACAGGAGGAGCAGTCCGATCGGCATGGTCATCCGGTTGAAGTACGGCACGCCGACCGAGAGGCGGTCGTCGGAGACCGCTTCGACGACGAGCGGGAACACCGTGCCGAGGAGCACGACGAACGCGAACGCGGCGAACAGCACGTTGTTGGCGAGGAACGAGCCCTCGCGCGACACGGGCGAGTCGATCCGGCCGGGCGCCCGCAGACGGTCGCCCCGCCAGCCGATGAGGCCGATCGTGACCAACACGACGACGCCGAACAGCGACAGGAGCCACGGTCCGATCTGCGATTCGCTGAACGCGTGGACCGACTCGATCACGCCGGAGCGGGTGAGGAACGTGCCCAGGATCGTCAGGGCGAATGTGGCGCACAGCAGCGACAGGTTCCAGACCCGCAGCATCCCGCGCCGTTCCTGGACCATGACCGAATGGATGTAGGCGGTACCGGTCAGCCACGGCAACAGGGACGCGTTCTCGACGGCGTCCCAGGCCCAGTAGCCGCCCCAACCGAGGACCTCGTAGCTCCACCACGCGCCGAGAACGATGCCGAAGGTCAAGAAGCCCCAGGCGAAGAGGGTCCATCGGCGGGTGACGAGCAGCCACCCCTCCCCCACCCGACCGGTCACGAGCGCGCCGATCGCGAACGCGAACGGCACCGTGAAGCCGACATAGCCGAGGTAGAGCATCGGCGGGTGGAACGCCATCAGCGGATGGTTCTGCAGCAGCGGGTTGGGGCCCGGGCCGTCGTAGCCCGGGGGCACGGTGACCGCCTCGAACGGGTTGGCGGGACCGGCCATGAGGGCGAAGAAGAACGCACCGACCGCGAGCATCGTGAGCAGTGCCCACGCGACCAGGCGGTCGTCGAGGCGGTCGCGGAACTTCTGGGCGATGAGCGCCGTGTAGCCAGCGAGGATCAGCCCCCAGAGCAGGATCGAGCCCTCGAGCGCCGACCACATCGTGGCCACGTTGAACAGCGCGGGCGTGCGTGACGACCCGTTCTCGGCGACGAAGCCGACGGAGAAGTCACGGGTGATGAGCGCTCGTTCCATGGCGACGGTCGCGAGCAGTGCGCCAGCGAGCCCCATGAAGGCATAGGTGCGCCCGGTCCGGATGAGTGAGGCCCGTCCCCCTCGCAACCCGGCGGCGATGGTCACGACACCGGCCACGCAAGAGACGAGGCCGAGGATGACCCCGGCCGAGCCCAACGTCGCGTTCATTCGCTGCTGGTACCGCCGTCGTCGTCGCCCACGTACTCATCGGTCCGGTCGGGGTTGTCCGCCTCGTACTCCTCGGTGTGGCGCACGAGGATGCCGTCGCTCTCGAACACGTCGTCGGTCTGATGCCACCGGCCCTCGAGGACGACGGGGATGTCCTCCTGGAACAGGTCGGGCGGGTCACCCTGATGGAAGACCGCCACCTGGACGTCGTTGCTCTCGATCCGGAACCGGACCGCGACACCATCGGGTTCGACGGAGCCGGGCACGACCGTGCCCTCGATCCGGAAGCGTCGATCGCCGAGATCGTCGCGCTGGGCGACGGCCTCGTCGGCGGTGCGGAAGTACAGCGCAGCGTTGGACAGGCCCTGCCAGGCGACGACGCCGACCACGACCAGGATCACGCCGAGCACACCACCGATGAGGAGTCGCTTGCGCCTCTGGTCATCGCCGCCGCGCACGGGGGGCGCGGTCCGGGGCGAGAGGTCGAGACCGTCGACGTCGTCCTCGTTCTCGAACGGGTCGTTCAGGTCCACCGACGGTCCTCTGGTGCCACGTTGCGGCTGAGACTGCGGCCTCGGCGGGCGAGCCAGAAGCCATAGCCGGCGACACCCGCAGCGGTGACGCCCCAGCCGAACACGATCGTGCCGACATCGCTGTAGGCGAGTATCTGGGCGGCGTGCATCACATGCCTCCGGTGGCGTCGTCGTCGGCCATGCGTTCGGCGATCGCGACGTCGAGGTCGCCGCGCTCGGCCTGCAGTGAGAGCCAGGCGACGCGGAAAGCGTGGATCGACAGCCACACGAGGATCAGGACGAACACGCCCTGTGCAACGGCGTAGGTCGTGAGTTGGTTCCCCTCCATCTTCGTGTCGAGGCCACGGGTCGCGTCCTGGTGGAGCGAACGCCACCACGAGACCGAGTAGTGGACGAGGATCGCGTTGGGGACCAACAAGATCCCGACCACGGCCGAGACCTTGGAGCGGGCCGCGGGCTCGGCTGGGTACCGCCGCAACGCCAGATAGCCGAGGAGCAACAAGAACAGCAGCGCCGTCGAGGTGAGGCGAGCGTCCCACGTCCAGTAGGTACCCCAGGTGATCTCGCCCCACAGGGCGCCGGTGACCAACCCGAGCCCGACGAAGATCGTCGCGACCTCGGCCGACGACGACGCCAGCGCGTCCCAGCCGTCGGTGCGCTTGCGGAGCCACATGATCGAGGCGACGGTGCACAGGATCACCGGCAGGTACATCAGGGAGACGACCGGGACGTGCACGTAGAAGAGCCGTACGGCATCGCCCTGGACGACGTCGGGGTCGCTGGTGACGAGTCCGAGGTAGGCGGCGATCGGCGCGGTGACCAGGATCACGGTCCCGAGCACACGCGTCGCCCGCGAACCGGTCGATCTCGGCGCAGCGCCGGCGCCGCCGTCGGGGGCGGTGTCGTCGGTGGTCTGGGTCAGTGTCGTCATCTCACGTCTCCTCCAGGAGCGTGCCGAAGAACAGGAGTCCGAACCCGACGTAGAGGACGCCGAAGGTGGCCAACAGCCCGCACCAGCCCCACCCGTCGCCGATGCCACCGTCGAGGGCGGCTTCCGACGCTCGGGTGGCACCGAGGAGGACCGGCGCCAGCGCCGGGAGCAACAGGAGCGGGACGAGGGTGTCCCGAACCCGCAGACCGGCGGCGAGCACGCCGTAGAGGGTACCTGCGGAAGCGATCGCGACCGTCGCGGCGACGGCGGTGGCAACCAGGAGCAGCGGTCCGGCGAGATCGGCGCCGTAGAGCACGACGACCCCGGCCACCAGCACCAACTGCAACACGACGAGTTGTGCGGCCACGGCGGCGAACTTGCCGAGGAAGTAACCGGCCGGATCGATTCCCGACAGGCGCAGCGCCTCCGCGACGCCCGGTGCCGACTCGACGGCGAACGATCGCTGGACGGCGAGGAGTGCCGAGAACAGCACGGCGATCCAGTACAGCCCGGGCGTCGCCCGGGTCAGGACGCCACGATCGGGGTCGAGGGCGAGGCCGAACAGCACCAACACCAACACGGCGAAGGGCACCATCTGTCCGATGCCGACCTTGGAACGCAGCTCGATCCGAAGGTCTTTGCCGGCGATGAGACGGGCGTCAGCGAGCACTGGCCACCTCGCCATCGGGATCGGCGATCTTCGCAGTCGCGGTGTCGTGGCGGACGGCGCCACCGGCGATGGTCACGATGCGGGTCGACAGCGCCTCGGCCCGCTCGAGTTCGTGGCTGGCGAAGAGGACCGTGGCCCCGGCCGCGGCTGCGTCGGCCACCAGGTCGTCGACCAGATCTCGTCCGGCCCGGTCGAGGCCGGCGTGCGGTTCGTCGAGCAGCCAGAGTTCGGGACGACGGGCGACGAGCGCCGCCAGCGCGGTCCGCCGTCGCTGACCGGTCGACAGTCGGGCCGCGGGCACGTCGAGCAGTCGTTCACCGATCCCGCATCGGGCCAGCGCCCGGTCGGCATCCACCGCCTCTGCCCCGGCTGCACGCGCCCAGAACCGCACGTTGTCGGCCGGGCCGAGGTCGGCGTAGAGCCCGTCGTCGTGGGCCAGCATCCCGACCCGGCGACGGACGAGGCGGGGGGACCGGGCGACGTCGACCCCCAACACGTGCGCCTGGCCCTGCACCACGCGCAACAGCCCGGCGCACGCGCGGAGCACGGTGGTCTTGCCCGCTCCGTTCGGACCGCGCAGGAGCACGATCTCGCCCTTGCCGACAGCGAGATCGACGCCGGCGAGAGCGGGAAACCGGTCGAGGAGCACGACAGCCGCCTGCAACACGACCGCAGGAGGAGGGACGGCGGGCGCCATATGAAGCGTCCCAACGGTACCGACGATGCCAGGAATGCTCCAAGAGCCCGTACGATGCGGCCCGTGCGGTTGGCCAAGGTTCTGGGAGGATTCGGACGCGTCCTGATCTGGACGGGCGTCATCATCCTCCTCTTCGTCGCTTACCAGCTCTGGGGCACGAACCTCGCCGAGGCCCGGGCGCAGGATGACCTCGAGTCCGAGTTCGAAGAGTTGCTCGTCGAGGCGCCCGAACCGGACGAGCCGACGTCGACCTCGGCTCCGGAGGACGACTCCGAGACCGACACCACGACCACGGCGCCCGAGGGACTGTTCGAGATCCCCGAGCCGGGCCAGGCGATGGCTCGTATCGAGATCCCCGAGATCGGCGTCGACAAGATCGTGGTCGAGGGTGTCAGCCGCAGCGACCTCAAGAAGGGCCCTGGCCACTATCCAGACACCCCGTTCCCCGGGCAGTCGGGCAACGCCGCCATCGCCGGCCACCGCACCACCTACGGCGCCCCGTTCCATCGCATCGACGAACTCGGGGTCGACGACGAGATCACGGTGACGACCCTCCAGGGCCGGTTCACGTACCAGGTGATCGGCCAGGAGATCGTGACGCCCAGCGACATCCATGTCATCGACGACATGGACGACGACCGTCTCACGCTGACGTCGTGCCACCCGAAGTACTCGGCACGCCAGCGGATCATCGTGAGCGCAGTGCTCGTCGATGAGCCGGCACCGCCCACGCCACGGGGAACCCGCGAGATCGACCAGGCCATCGAGACCCTCGACGGCGAGGAGACCGGCCCCGTCGCCCCCGTGATCATCTTCGGTTTGATCGCACTGGCCGTGTGGCTGTTCTTCTACGTCCTCAGCCGCAAGTGGCGGCGGTGGCCGGCATACGCCCTCGGCGTGGCACCGTTCGGCGTCGCACTGTTCGTCTGGTTCGGCGCGGTGGCCGAGCTGCTCCCCTCCAACTTCTGAGAGGACCCGACGATGCGACTCCCATCTCGAGCGTGTGCGGCAGGGCTCGTCGCCGGCGGGCTCATGACGAGCGCGCTCGTGGCCGGGTGCACCTCCGACGACGAGCCTCCGTCCGCAGCGACCACCATCACCGCGGTCGCCACCGTCGCACCCGGCCCGGTGGCGGCGACGGAACTGGTCGCCGGAGACTGTGTGACCGGCCTCGTCATCGGAGCGAACGAGCGGGCGCGGATCGAGAGTGCGTCGGTCGTGGGATGCGACCAGGCCCACGAGCTCGAGGTGTTCGCGACCTTCGACCTGTCACCGGCCGACTTCGACGCCGCCGACGGCGCCTATCCCGGACAGCAGCGAGTGGTCACTGCGGCCGACACCGGGTGCGGCGCTCGCTCGGACGCGTTGGGCGCCATCTCCGAGGAGATCGGCGTGATCGCCGTCTGGCCGACCTCTCAGTCCTGGTCGGCGGGCGATCGGGCGGTCGCGTGCGCCGCGTACGCGATCACCGGCACGCTCGACGACCTCACGTCGAGCTGACCGACGAGGTCATCGCCCCCGGAACTCGGGCGGACGCTTCTCGGAGAAGGCAGCGATCCCTTCGAGACGGTCCTCGCTGGTCCAGACGTCGTCGAACGCCGCGCGGACGTCGGTGGCGTCGACGCTGCGCCCCACGAGACGGTCGAGCGCCAGCTTCTGCCCGGCGATCGACAGCGGCGCGAGTGCCGTGATCTCCTCGGCCCAGGCGAGCGCGTCGTCGTCGGTGCCGGATCGCTGCGCGAAGCCGGTGCGGAGCGCGGCATCGGCATCGATCGTCTCGGCGGCGAGCAGCATCGCACGGGCGTGTCCGAACCCGGCGAGCTGAGCCAGCTTCTCGATCGTCCAGTGGTCCACCATGAGGCCGAGCTTCGATGACGGCACCCCGAACCTCGCCCGCTCGCCGACGACGCGGAGGTCGCACGCCAGCGCGATCTGGCAGCCCGCGCCCATTGCGGGACCCTGCACCGACGCGATCGTGCAGATCGGCAGGCCACTGAGGACGTCGAGCATCGCCCGCACCCCGGCGGCAGCGGCCTGGTCCTCGACGTGGCTGAGATCGGCACCGGCGCAGAACGCCCGCCCCTCACCCCGGACCACGAGGACCCTGGCATCGCCGCGGGACTCGCAGGCCTCGACCAGCCCGCTCAGATGCTCGGCGTCCACCGCATTGCGTCGGTCGGGGCGATCGAGTGTGACGACGAGTACCTGTCCAGATCGTTCGGTGCGGATCATCCGGCCAGCATGCCCCAACCGCGTCGAAGCTCCCCGGATAGCCTCGCGCCGTGCGTCGGCGTCGGTGGTGGAAGGTGACGATCGTGGCGGCCATCGGGGTCGCGTCGGTCGCCGGGTGCGGTGACGACGGCACCCCCGATGCCGATCGGCTGGCCCAGGAGCTCATCGACGAGACCGACGGAGCGCTCGACGACGCGCAGGCCGGCTGTGTGGCCGACGCCCTGATCGGGTCCTTCGGCGACGACTCGTTCCGAGCGGTGATCGACGCTGCGGAGGGGGGCGGCGAGGCGAGCGAGGACGTACGTGTCGAGGTGATCGACATCTTCTCCGCGTGCGATGCACTCGACGCCGTGGTGGTGGAGGCAACTCCGGCGGACGACACGGACTGAACTACCGTCGACCCGATGCTTCCCGTCGTCGCCGCCGTGGTCATCGGGGCTCTTGTCGGCGTGATCCGGCCGGCACACGGCGCACACCTGCGCACCCCGATCCTGGTCTACCCGGCCGTGGTCGTGGTCGGCGCGCTGGCCCACGCCGGCCTCGGGCTGGTCGAGTCGGGCCTGCAGGGCTCGGTCCTCGGCGTGTCGCTGGCGATGCTCACAGGATTCGCTGCGGTGAACCGGCATGTGCCGGGCATGGGCGTACTCACGATCGGCCTCGTCTTGAACATGACGGTCGTGCTCGCCAACGGAGCGATGCCCGTACGGGCCTCGGCGCTCGTGGATGCAGGGGCCGCGTCCGCCGAGGAACTCGCGGACACCGATCCGGGGGCCGGACGACGGTTTGCCCAGAACGACGACGTGGCCGAGTTCCTCGGCGACATCATCCCCGTCGAACCGTTCGGGGCCGTCATGTCGTTCGGCGACCTGATCGCGCTGATGGGGATCGGCGCGGTGAGCGGCGAGCTCATGCGCCACGCCAGGCGCGGCACACCGTCACTCCGCCGGCGGCGCCGCCTCGAGCCGGAGATCGATGGCGAGCCGAGCGCCGGCTTCGAGCCGATCGGGGTCCCCGAGCGCGGCCAGGACGTCGAGGAACTGCCGACTCTCATCGACCTGGTGGACGCGGAAGACCGTCTCCGGGACGAGGCGAGCAGCGAACGCCATGGCCGCGAGCGTCCCGGGGTCACGCTCACGCGGTGACGTCGGCACGATCGCCCCGACGAAGTCCTTCCGCGACAGCGCGAGGAGCAACGGACGGTCGAACCGCTCGAACGCCGCCAGATCGTGGAGGAGTTCGACGGACTGGCGAGGTGTCTTCGAGAAGTCGACACCGGGGTCGAGCAGGACGGCCTGCGCCGGCACGCCGGCTCGTTCGAGTCGGGCCAGCTTGTCGTCGAAGAACGTCGCCACGTCGTGCGCCACGCCGTCGGCGTACCAATCGGCTTCGAGCAACTTGACCTTCGGCGGCCCGACCGTGTGCATGAGCACGAATCCGGCCTCCCAGCGGGCGACGACCTCGGCGAGTCCCGGGTCATGGAGCGCCGAGACGTCGTTGATGACGTCGGCGCCGGCACGCAGGCACGCGTCGGCAACGGCGGGCTTGTACGTGTCGACCGACAACAGACCGTCGGAGCGGGCCCGGATGGCCTCGATCAGGGGCACGAGGCGCGCCGTCTCCTCCTCGACAGCGAGTTCGGGCGTCTTGGTGTTGGCGGACTGCCCGCCGACGTCGACCAGCAGCGCGCCCGCCTCGAACTGACGAACGGCCAGAGCTGCCTGGGTCTCGACGCTGGTCGAACCATCCCCCGAGAAGGACTCGGGACTGGCGTTGACGATGCCCATCAGCGCCGGACCGTCGACGACGACGGTCCGGCCCCTGGCGGTGAAGGATCGGCTCACGGGAGCCGATCGTAGGAGCTACGCCGAGCCGGAACGGTTGATCGCCGAGTCGTCGGTACCGAGATAGGACTCGATGACCGCGGGGTGCGAGAGCACCTCGTCGGGCGTGCCTGTCGCGATCACGGCGCCGGTCTCGAGCGCCACCAGCTGGTCGCAGATGCTGGAGAGCAGCGGCATGTCGTGTTCGATCACCACGAGCGAGCAACCGGTGCGCTCACGTACACGCAGGAGCAGCGGACCGAGTGCCTCGGTCTCCTTCTGGGCGACGCCGCCGGACGGTTCGTCGAGCATCAGCACCGACGGGTCCTGGGCGAGGATGCAGGCGAGGTCGACGATGCGTCGCGAACCCGTGGACAACTCGCCCGTGGACGACCACAGGTCGACCGAGCATGCGCGCAGCAGAATCGAAGTCGCCCAGGGAGACGGCCTCGCGAATGGCGGTACTAGAGACCGCGCGGCCACCTTGGCGGACGGCCCCGACAACCTCGACATCCAGACCAATGGACTCCAAGCGCTCGGGTGTGCCCTCGCGGTCGCGGCCGAATTTGCTATCGAAGCCAAGTACGAAGGCCTTGGCGGCG
>JAPKDO010000484.1 GCA_028822535.1 Acidimicrobiales bacterium | reverse complement strand
GCAAGAACGAGCCAAGGTGGCAGCACCACTCGTCGAAGCCGCACTGTTGAAGCAACCCGAAGGAAGTAGCTGAGATGTCGTTCGTCGACGAATGCAAAGAAGTCTCCGAACCGGTCTGGGGGTTATGGCTACACCATCCGTGGACCGAGGCACTTTTCGCGGGGCAACTGTCGGATGAACAGTTCCGGTACTGGCTGATTCAGGACCTTCCTTACCTCGGGCAGAACATCACAGAGATGATCTACCCCAAGGTGCCAGCCACTAGTCCCTTCGTGGAGCTCTCGCGTGAGTATGCGGTTCGTGCCGAAACGAGTCGAGTCGAGCGGGAAGCGATCGGTGACCTCGGATCGTTCGCCCTTTCAAGGTTTGCGGCGCGACCGACCCGCGATGCGGCCATCAACTTCTGGATCCGTACCGCGCACGAGGGCACCTTTGGCGAGCTGTGTGCGGCGCTCTACGTCTGTTATTCATTTGCGGAGACATTCGGCACGCGCTTTCGCAGCGATGCGCCTACGGGGCTTCCGCCGCTGCAGCAGGCCTGGGTCGAGCAGTGGGTGGACCCTTACTTTGAAAAGCTCCACGAGTCGGTGCGCGACGGCCTAGAGGAAGCCGGAGCGAACGCCTCAGAGTCCGAACGGGAACAGATGAAATGGTTGTTCCTTCGGGGAACCCAACTTCAGATCGCAACTTTCGATGCCGCGTGGAAACTCTCGGATCCGTGGCCCGGCGAAAGCGACCAAGCGAGTGGGCCAGTCGCAAGCGCCCCTTGGTTGTGATGGTCCGATGACTCAGTTTGATCGTGGCCTTGAGGCTAGAAGAAGAGTTTTGGGTGACAAATACGTCGATAAGGCACTCCTCGGTGCAGATTCCTTTAATCAAGATTTCCAGAGGTTAGTAACCGAGTATTGCTGGGGCGAAGTTTGGACTCGTTCAGCGCTAAGCGACAAGCAACGAAGTCTTAATAACCTATGCATTCTTGGCGCTCTTAATAGATCACATGAATTTAAGACACATTTTCGGGCGGCTATTAACAATGGGTGCACTTTAGAGGAACTCAGTGACTGTCTGATACAACTTGCTATCTATGCAGGCATTCCAGCAGGAGTTGAAGCCTTTCGACTGGCTCGAGAAGTGCTGGATGGCGAAGGAATTATTCCAGAACAATTCGATAACTGCGAAGAGAAAGACCAGCAATAGAATGTCCAAAAATTGGAACGCCTTGATTATGAGGTTGGTTTAACTGTTGTTCACTCAGGCTTAGTTGCGCTTAGTTGCCCTTAGTTGCGGTTGTGAACAATCCTTTCGTCGGTGGGTACATGACCGGCTTCAGCCCGGTGGCGCCGGCCTGGGGGACGCAGGCCTCTGGTCCAAGACCATCGAGGTGGCCACGGGAGAGGCAACCCTCGCAGCCGGACCGGACTGGGGTGCTACACCACGGAGTGCGCCGAGGCGGCGGTTGACGCTGGTGAAGGCCCTCGGTGGACACGACCGGCCGGAGTTGGCGTCGGGTAGGGGTTTCCCTGCAACTCGCCGGCGAGAAGTTCCGGGTAGGGGGCGCTTCGTCGTCCCGCCCTCCTTAGTTATTCGGTAGGCCCGACCTTTACATTGGTCGAGTCGTCCGGCCCCGGGCTTACCGTGTCGTGGTGCGGGTACCAGAATGACCCGATGAGAGAGACGAGCATCCGGATCGTGGCGATCCTGGTGGGCCTGGTCATGTTCGGCGTCGGGATCGGTGCCCTGTTCCTGGCAGATCTGGGCGTCGGACCGTGGGACGTCCTGCATGACGGCATTGCCGGCCTCGTCGACCGGCAGCCCGGCACCGTGCTCATCGGGCTGGGTCTCCTGCTACTGGGCATGGTCGCAGTGCTGCGTCAGCCCATCGGGCCGGCAACGGTTGCCAAC
>JAPKDO010000138.1 GCA_028822535.1 Acidimicrobiales bacterium | reverse complement strand
GTCGTCGAGATCCGCCGCTTGACGACACCCGCGATGGCGCCCACCCACCCGGGCGCCATCGCCGCGTCCGGGCACGTTTTTCGGGGCTGTTCGTTCCTCGAGCCCGGTTGTGTCCTAGAGCCGCCCGCGAACCCGTTCGAGCTGGCGGAGCGCGTTGCGGAGCGAGCGGTCGACCTCGAACAGGCCGGTCGACACGAGGTCGTCAGGATCGAGGTCCCGTCGCTCGGCGATCTCGACGATCCGCCGGGCGAGGTCCTCGAGGGAGCCGTGGATGGACGAGAGCTCGGGACCGTCGTTACTTGGCATCGCTCCGGTCTACCCGTCCGGCATCCCGATCGGAACCAGGCGGGATCTCAATCGGGTCCGGTGAGGTGCCGGAAGTACCCTCGCCCGGGTGACTGGCCCCCTGACGACGCTGGACCTGCGAGGCACCGAGACCGCAGATCCGCATGCGCTTCGTGCCGTCCTACCCCGCCCCAAGGCCGCGGAGGAACCACCGATCGAACAGGTCCGCGCCGTCATCGACGCGGTCCGGGCCGACGGTGATCTCGCGCTGCGGGACCTGACAGCTCGCTTCGACGGCGTCGAGATCGACGAGATCCGGGTCGACCCGGCCGAGGTCGCAGGGGCGCCCGATCGGGTCAGGCCCGAGCTACGAGCAGCGCTCGAGACAGCGCACACCAACATCCGCGCCTACCACGAGGCCCAGGTACACGACGCCGCTCGCTACGAACGCGACGGCCTCGTCGTGCGTGAACTGCGCCGTCCCGTCGATCGTGCCGGCCTCTACGTACCCTCGGCACTGGCACCCCTGCTGTCCACGGCGTTGATGACCGCGGTACCGGCGAAGGTGGCCGGCGTGCCCGAGACGGTGCTGTGCACCGCTCCCGGCCCTGACGGCAGCGTCGACGACGGGATCCTCGCCGCAGCAGCGATCGCGGGTGTCGACGAGGTGTACCGCGTCGCCGGGCCGGCGGCCGTCGCCGCCCTGGCCTACG
This sequence comes from Acidimicrobiales bacterium, assembly GCA_028822535.1. Classification (GTDB taxonomy): domain Bacteria; phylum Actinomycetota; class Acidimicrobiia; order Acidimicrobiales; family Salinilacustritrichaceae; genus Salinilacustrithrix. The sequence continues at coordinate 9,237 of JAPKDO010000138.1, read as the reverse complement.
GAACCGAGTCGATCCGGCCGGTCGACGTGATCGTCGGCCCGGGGAGTGCCCGCGTTGCCCAGGCCAAGCGCGAGGTCGCGTCATCCGGCCTCGTCGGCGTTCCGTCCAGCTTCGCCGGGCCGTCCGAGGTCGTGGTGATCGCCGACTCGACGGCCGTGACCGACGATGTGGCCGTCGACATCGTCCTGCAGGCAGAACACGGCCCCGACGGTCTCGCCTGGCTGATCTGTTGGGATGACGAGGTCCGGTCCGCCGTCGATGCCGCCGTCGGGCGGATCGTCGCCGCGAGTCCGCGTCGAGAACACATCGAGGCCACGCTGCGCGACGCCGGGTACGCCGTGATCGTCGACGGCCCCGAGGCGGCGGTCGACGTCGCCAACGTCATCGCCCCCGAACACCTCGAGATCCAGACGGCCGATCCCGATGCCCTGCTCGGTCGCGTCAAGCACGCGGGAGCGGTGTTCTGCGGTCCGTGGGCGCCGGCCAGCGTCGGTGACTACGTCGCCGGTCCCAACCACGTGCTGCCGACGTATGGGTCGGCCCGCTTCGGTGGTGCCCTGCGGGTCGACGACTTCTGCAAGCACGTGCACGTGGTCTCGCTCGACGAGCCAGCGCTGCGTTCGCTCGCCCCCCACGTCGAGGCGATGGCCGAAGCGGAGGGGCTCGCCGCCCACGCCCAGTCGGTGCGCCAGCGCGTCGAGCGATCCGGTGGTGAGCGATGAGGCGACCGTCCGTCCGGGACGACCTCGCGCTCCACCCCGGCTACCACTCACCCCAGGTCGACGTCGACGTCCGCCTCAACACCAACGAAGCCCCCGAGTCGCCGCCCGACGGGTTCCGCGCCGCGCTCGCCGACGAACTCGCCGCCATCGACTGGCACCGGTACCCGGACCGCGACGCTGCCGCCCTGCGGAGCGCGATCGCCGAGCACCACGGGGTCGAACCCGGTCAGGTCTTCGTCGCCAACGGCTCCAACGAGGTGTTGCAGACGCTGTGTCTGACCTACGGCGGGCCCGGACGGACCGTGGCCACGTTCGAGCCGACGTATGCGTTGCACTCGCACATCCCGAAGATCACCAACACGGCGGTCGCGTCGGGGGAGCGGACCGATGACTTCGCCATCGACCTCGACGAGGTCCGACGCGTCACGGCGGAACACGACCCGACGATCACGTTCCTGTGCTCGCCCAACAACCCGACGGGCATGATCGAGACCGAGGAGACGATCCGCGCGGTCGCCGACCTGGCGCCGGGACTGTTGGTCGTCGACGAGGCCTACGGGCAGTTCGCCCCGTGGTCGGCGCTCGAGTTGGTCACGCCCGATGACCCGATCGTCGTCACCCGCACCTACTCGAAGACCTGGTCGATGGCCGCCGGTCGCCTCGGCTACCTGGTCGGGCCCGCCTGGCTCGTCGACGAACTGTCCGAAGTCGTGCTCCCGTACCACCTCGACGCGTTCAAACAGGCCGCCGGTCGTGTGGCACTCCGCTTCGAGGCGGAGATGCAGGCTCGGGTCGCGACGTTGGTCGAAGAACGGGGTCGTGTCTCTGCGGCGTTGGCGGGGATGGACGTGACCGTCTGGCCGAGCGCGTCGAACTTCATCCTGTTCCGCCCCGACACCGTGAGCGGCGACATCGTCTGGGACCGTCTGGTCGAGCACTCCGTGCTGGTGCGCAACTGCGCGTCCTGGCCGCGGCTCGACGGGTGCCTCCGCCTCACCCTCGGGAACGCTGACGAGAATGACCGATTCCTCGCCGCGCTCACCGACGTCCTCGATCCGGCGAACCTGGAGTCCGCATGACACGCACCGCCACGATCAGCCGCACGACCAAGGAGACGACCGTCGAGGTCACGATCGACCTCGACGGCTCCGGCACCGCCACCGTGAACACGGGTCTGCCGTTCTTCGACCACATGCTCGACCAGCTCGGCCGCCACGGTGGGTTCGACCTGTCGGTGAAGGCCGACGGCGACCTCCACGTCGACGGTCACCACACGATCGAGGACGTCGGCATCGTCGTCGGCCAGGCGTTCGCCGAAGCGCTCGGTGACAAGGCGGGGATCCGTCGCTTCGCCAGCGGCCTCTACCCGCTCGACGAGGCGCTGGTCGAGGTGGCGCTCGACCTCTCCGGTCGCGCCCACGCCGCCATCGACCTCCCCTTCGGCGAGGTCCTGCCGCTGGGCGATCCGCCGTTCAACCCCGAGATGGCCCAGCACTTCCTCGAGTCGTTCGCCGCGTCCGCGCTCGTGACCCTGCACGTCACCAAGAAGGCCGGCGTCAACACCCACCATGTGATCGAGGCCACGTTCAAGGGTGTCGCTCGTTCGCTGCGCGATGCCGTCCGGGTCGAGGGCGACGCCCTCCCGTCCACCAAGGGAACCCTGTGACCGCTGCCTCGCCGCGCCCGCTGGTCGCGGTGCTCGACTACGGGATCGGCAATCTCCGCTCGGCGCAGAAGTCGTTGGAGCGCCACGGTGCCGACGCCCGTCTCACGGCGGACCCGGCGATCGTCCGCGACGCACGCGCCGTGGTGCTTCCCGGCGTCGGGGCGTTCGGCGCATGCATGGACGCGGTGGAGCGCACCGGCGTCGACGCCCTCGCGCACGAGGCGGTCGAAGCCGGCACGCCCTTCCTCGGGATCTGCGTCGGTATGCAGTTGCTGTTCGAGGCGTCGGAGGAGACCCCCGGTCGCGCCGGCCTCGGAATCCTCCCCGGAACGGTGGAGCGGATCCCCGATGGGGTCAAGCACCCACAGATGCAGTGGAACGTCGTCGACGTCGTCCGACCGTCGCCGCTGTATGACGGTCTCGACGGCGACATCTGGATGTACTTCGTCCACAGCTTCGCTGCGCCGATGTCGGACATGGTCACGGCGACGTGCGACTACGGCGGCCCGGTCGTCGCCTCGGTGCAGCGCGACAACGTGCACGCTGCCCAGTTCCATCCCGAGAAGTCGTCCACGGCTGGTCTGACGTTCGTCGACAACTTCGTCGGGCTCGTCCGTGCCCGAACCGCCACCGCATCATGAGGGCGTGCTGATGGACCTCTATCCGGCGATCGATCTCCGCGGCGGCAAGGTCGTGCAACTCGTGCAGGGCGACTTCGACCGTGAGTCGGTCCACGCCGACGACCCCGTCGAGGTGGCGCAGGCGTTCGTCGCTTCCGGCGCCCCGTGGATCCACATGGTCGACCTCGATGCCGCTCGGACGGGCGAAGCTCACAACCGGGAGTTGATCGCCGCGGTGTGCGCCGCCGTCGACGTGCCGGTGCAGGCTGGCGGTGGTGTGCGCTCGGTCGATTCGGCCAGGGAACTCGCCGACGTCGGGGTGAGCCGTGTCGTGATGGGAACCGCCGCGGTCGAGGACCCGTCGTTGGTCGAGCGTGTCGCTGCGACCCAACCGGTGGCGCTGGGACTCGACGTCCGGGGTCGGGAGGTCTCGATCAAGGGTTGGACCGAGGGCAGCGGTCTCGACATCGCCGACGCCCTCGACCGGCTGTCTTCCTCCGGTGCGTCGGCGGTCGTCGTCACGCAGATCAAGGGTGAGGGGCTCCTCGAGGGTCCTGACACCGATGGCCTCGCGGAACTCCTGCGCCTGACCGATCTCGACGTGATCGCGAGCGGTGGCGTCGGAGAGATCGCACACCTCGTCGAACTGGCGAGCATCGAGGAGGCAGGACGTCGGTTGGCGGGAGCGATCGTCGGGACGGCGATCTACGAGAAGCGGGTCGACGTGCACGACGCCGTGTCGATGCTCAGCGTGATCGCCGATGGGCGTGCGTCGTGAAGACCGCACGCATCATCCCGTGTCTCGACGTCGATGCCGGCCGGGTCGTCAAGGGCGTCAACTTCGTCGATCTCGTCGACGCCGGTGACCCCGTCGAGTTGGCCCGTCGCTACGACCTCGAGGGTGCTGACGAGGTCGTGTTCCTCGACATCACCGCGTCGTCCGACGCCAGGGAGACGATCCTCGAGGTGGCGCGTCGCACCGCCGAGGAGGTCTTCATCCCCTTCACGATCGGTGGCGGCATCCGCACCGTCGACGACGCCCGTCGGCTGCTGCGCGCCGGCGCCGACAAGGTCTCCGTCAACACGGCAGCGGTCGATCGGCCGGAGCTCATCACCGAGATCGCGACCGAGTTCGGGTCGCAGTGCGCAGTCGTGGCGATCGACTCGAAGAAGGTCGACGGCACCACGCCCAGTGGGTTCGAGGTCTTCGTGCACGGTGGACGGACACCCACGGGCATGGACGTGATCGAGTGGGCGATCCGATGCGAAGCGCTCGGTGCCGGCGAGATCCTGCTGACGTCGATGGACCGCGACGGCACGCGCGACGGCTTCGACGTCGCCGTCACCCGTGCCGTGGTCGACGCGGTGAACATCCCGGTGATCGCCTCGGGTGGCGTCGGGACGCTCGACCACCTGGTCGACGGCGTCACCGAGGGCGGCGCCGACGCTGTGTTGGCGGCCAGCATCTTCCACTTCGGCGAGCACACCGTCGCTGCAGCGAAGGACCACATGACAGCGGCGGGGATCCCGGTCCGGCCCGCATGAGCGCGCGTGGGTTCGCTGCGTCGGCCTGCTTCGTGCTTGCCGTCGCGGCGTGCGGGAGTGACGACGACCCGCTCGTGTCCGAGGATGCGGTGACCACCACGGTCGATCCGAGCGTGTCGACCACCGCCCTCGCCGACCTGCCGGCGCCGGCGACGGTCGGGGAGGCACTCGAGATCGAACTCGTGTCGGACTCCCGCGTGGTCGCCGGGCCGCACGTCTGGACCACCGAACTCCGCAACACGTCGGACGGCGAGATCGTGGTCACGTTCCCGACATCGCAACGAGGCGACGTCGCCTTGTCGGCGGGAGGTGAGGTCGTCCATCGCTGGAGCGCCGACCGCTTCTTCCAACAGCAGGTGTCCGAGGTGTCGGTCGCCCCGGGGGCGGTCGAGACGGTCGAGTTGGAGGACGACCTCTCGTCCGTGGACCCGGGCTTCTACGAGGTGGAGGTCCGCGCCACGGTCGTGGGGACGCTCGCCCCCGTGACCGACAGCGTCCGGGTCGTCAGCCCGTAGCCATCGTCGTCTCGACGAACGCCACGACCGCATCGGCGACGAACGACGTCGCGCCGACGAGAAAGTGATCGGCACCGGCCACGGTGGTGACCGTGGTGTCGTCCCAGTCCACGACCGCTCGTTCGGCGTCGCCCGCCGGCTGGAACTGATCGTGCTCGGGGGACAGGAGCAGGGTCGGCGTGCTTCCACGGGCGGACCCGAGCATCTCGAACGGCAGGACCGCGAGCGGCGGGGCCACGGCGACCACGCCCGCCAATCGGGTGGCGTCGGTCGCCAGCAGGACGTCAGCGCCGAAGCTGTACCCGACGCCGAACACCGGCACACCCGGGAACGCTGCCGTCGCGGCATCGATCGCCGCGGTCACGTCGGCCACCTCGTCCGACCCGCCGCCGTGGGTCCCGGTCGAGTCTCCGGCTCCACGGAAGTCGAACCGCAGCGTGGCGATCCCGTGGGTGGGGAGTGCCCGAGCGAGTGCGGCGGGGACGATGTTGTGGCGGTCGCCCCCGTACAACGGATGGGGATGCGTCAGCACGGCGACGGCTCGGCTGTCTCGGTCACCGCTCCACTCCGCGGACAACGTCTCACCGTCGTCGGTGGTGAGCCGGTCGGGGAGGGGTGCGAGATCGTCCGTCATCGGGGTCAGACGGTAGCGTCGTCCCTTCATGGCAACGACCGGTGCGGCCAGCGAGAAGCTCCCGATCAAGATGCTCAACGACCGCATCCTGGTGTCGATCGACCGGGGTGAAGGCGAGCGCAAGTCGACCGGCGGGATCCTCATCCCGGCCACGGCGCAGATGGGCAAACGTCTGGCGTGGGCCGAGGTCGTGGCCACCGGTGCCAACGTCCGCAACATGCAGATCGGCGACCGGGTGCTCTTCAACCCCGAGGATCGCTACGAGGTCGAGGTACGAGGCGAGGACTACATCATCCTGCGCGAGCGCGACATCCACGCCGTCGCCGCCGAACGCCTCGAGGAAGGCTCCACCGGCCTGTACCTCTGACGTCCGGGCGTCACCCCGGGAGGGCGGTACGAGCGCAGATTCACCCGAGTCGGATGCCCGTCCACGCCAGGCTGACGCCGCCGGCGAGCGTGACGACGAGGTACCCGACGGACCAGTGCCAGCCTCGGGCCCGCAGCTCGACCACCTCCTCGGAGAACGTGGAGAACGTGGTGAGCGCACCGAGCCCTGCGGTTCCGATCACCGTCGCACCGGGAGGATCCCATCCGACGACGAGGCCGAGCAGGAATGACCCGAGGAGGTTCACGGCCAGCGTGCCGACCGGGACCGTGCCGTACCGAGCCACGACGACCCGGGTGAGGTGGCGCAGGGTCGCCCCAGCGGCGGCGGCGAGGACGAAGCCGGCAACCGTGATCATCGGATCAGCGCCAGTCGCCAACCGGTGAGGACCGCCGCGATGCCCGCCGCCACCGACGCGACGACGTATGCCGCCGCCTGGCGCGGTTCGCCGCCGTCGAGCATCACGGCGGTCTCGACCGCGAACGTCGAGAACGTGGTCAGGCCGCCGCAGAAGCCGGTGGCCATCCAGAGTCGGGCGGGCTCGCGAACCCCGACGAGCAGGCCGAGTCCGAGACACCCGGCCACGTTGACGAGAAGCGTCAACCAGGGGAAGGAGCCGCCGGTCTCGACAACGGTGACGACCGCCCACCTCGCCGCTGCCCCGGCCGCGCCACCGGCGGCGACGAGCGCCAGCGAACGGGGTTGCAACGCACTTCGGGCAGTGACGGTCACACCTCTACGATGCCCGACCATGAGTTCCCCCACGGCGACCCCCGTGCCCTACGTCGAGGGGCACCTCGCGAACGTCAAGTACAACGACGACGGGCTCGTCCCGGCGATCGTGCAGGAGGTCGGCACCGGCCAGATCCTCATGATGGCCTGGATGAACGACGAGTCGCTCCGCAAGAGCCTCGACACGGGGCGCACGTGGTTCTGGAGCCGGTCCCGCCAGGAGTACTGGTGCAAGGGGGAGACGTCCGGAGACCGTCAGTACATCCGAGAAGCGCACTACGACTGCGACGGCGACACGCTGTTGCTGGTCGTCGAGCAGGAAGGCGACGGCGCCTGCCACACCGCCCACTACTCCTGCTTCTACCGGTCGTTCTCGGACGCCGACGTCGAACCGAACGGGTAGCCCGGGCGTGGGCGACTCCCATCAGCCGAGCCGCGAGGAGTTCCACCGTCTCGCAGCCGACCACACGGTCGTGCCGGTGTGGCGCGAGTTGCTCGCCGACCTGGTCACGCCGGTCGCGGCATACGCTCGCATCGTCGGCGACGATCCCGGATTCCTGCTCGAATCGGTCGAACACGGTGAGCGCTGGAGCCGCTGGTCCTTCGTGGGCCGCAATCCCGTCGCCACGCTGACGTCCAAGGACGGAGCCATCACCGTCGAGGGCGATCTCCATCCGGACGTGCCCACCGACGGCGGCATGTTGCGTGCGGTCGAGTCCATCCTCGAGCACTACCGATCGCCACAGATCGAGGCGCTCCCGCCCCTCCACGGCGGGCTGATGGGCTATCTCGGCTACGACGTCGTCCGTGAGGTCGAACGGCTTCCCGACGTACCCCACGACGATCGGGGTCACGCCGACGCCGTCATGTCGATCATCGGCCAGCTCGCGGCGTTCGATCACTGGCGTCAGCGGGTGACGCTGATCGACAACGTGATCGTGACGCCAGGAGCGGATGCAGCAGCGTTGGACGCGGCCTACGACGAGGCGATCGTTCGTCTCGAACAGCTCGCGACCGATGGTGCGAGGCCTCTCGACGAGCCGCTCCTCGGTCCACCGATCGACGGAGACGAACCGCCCGAGGTCACCTCGTCGATGCGCGACGGGCAGTACCAGGCCGCGGTCGAGGCAGCGCGCGAGCACGTCTACGCCGGCGACGTCTTCCAGGTCGTGCTCTCCCAACGGTTCGACTTCGAGCTCGGCGCCGAACCCTTCGACGTGTACCGAGCGCTCCGGCAGGTCAACCCGAGCCCGTACATGTACTACGTGCGTGTGCCCGGTGTGACGCTGGTCGGCGCCAGCCCCGAGCCGATGGTGCAGCTCCTGGACGGCCGGGTGATCTCCCGACCGATCGCCGGGACCCGAAAGCGTGGATCCTCCGAGGCACACGACCGGCGCCTCGCCGCCGAACTGGTGGAGCACCCGAAGGAGGTCGCCGAGCACGTGATGCTGGTCGACCTGGCCCGGAACGACGTGGGACGCGTCGTGACCTTCGGGACCTGCGAGGTCGAGGAGTTCATGACCCTCGAGCGCTACAGCCACGTCATGCACATGACGTCGCAGGTCGCAGGCGAACTCGCCGAGGGTCGGACGCCCGTCGACGTGCTCCGGGCGACCCTGCCCGCCGGCACCGTGAGCGGCGCGCCGAAGGTGCGTGCGATGGAGGTCATCGACGAACTCGAGCCGGTGAAGCGCGGGCCGTACGCCGGTGTCGTGGGTTACCTCGACTTCTCGGGGAACATCGACACCGCCATCGCCATCCGCACCATGGTCATCGGCGACGACGGCATGGCCAGCGTGCAGGCGGGGGCGGGCATCGTCGCCGACAGCGTCCCCGACGACGAGCATCTCGAGTGTCAGAACAAGGCCCGAGCGCTGCTCGTCGCCGTACCCGCGGCGCGCAGGATGACTGCGGAGCGGCATGCTGGACGCAGAGGTGAAGTCACATGACCCGATTCGCAACCGCCATCAGTCGTGACGCCGTCCGAGTGTCCGGCCCCGATGCCACCACGTTCCTGCAGGGCCAGCTCAGCCAGGATCTCGACGCGTTGGCCGTCTCGACGTCGACCTGGACGTTCGTGCTGCAGCCCGACGGGAAGGTCCACACGTGGGCGCGGCTGACCAAGACGGCAGCCGATGTCTTCCTGCTCGACACGGACACCGGTGCGGGGGAGGCCCTCGGCAAGCGGTTGTCTCGATTCCTCATGCGGACCAAGGCCGAGGTCGAGGCACTGTCGTTGGACGGCTTCGCCGTGCGCGGCGACGATCTGCCTCACCCCGATGTCGCCGAGGGCGTCCTCCGCCTCCCTTCGCCCCACCACCTCGGCTACGACGTGCTCGGCGCGGGAGCGGGTGCGCCCGACGACGTCGAGGTCGTCGACGCCGAGCGGTTGGAGGCTCATCGCATCGAGCAGGGGAT
>JAPKDO010000483.1 GCA_028822535.1 Acidimicrobiales bacterium | reverse complement strand
CGCGCGGGCTACAGGACGATCGAGATGCCCGACTCGACGCAACAGCCTGCGTGGTTCATCGGTATCGAACCAGGCCAAGCTCGCGACGCACTCCGTCGCCTCCGGCTCAACCTCGTGCGCATCCACGCGGAATGGGAGGCCATCAGCGGGGTCGTGAGCCTCGTCGACAGGGATCGACTGCCGACCGACCCAGCCGATCGAGGCACGGTGCGGCTCGCCACCTACCTGAAGCAGGCGTCCCGATTCCTGGCCGGCGAGCAACGCTACGGATTCTCCCAGGCACCGATTCAGCAGGCTGCTCAGCGCGTGGTCAGCGGCATCTTCGAAGATCGCCTGGCCGCGGTGAACGGCCGGTTCGATGCGGTACTCGCCCGTGTCGAGTCCGAGACGTCCACCGCTGGCGAGAAGATACGATCCGCAAAGCTCCACATCGAGAGGCTCCTCATCATGGACAACAGCAAGAACCAAGAGGTCAACGTGAGCGGGACCATTCACGGCGACGTGAACGTGACCGCAGCGGACATCATCCAGGGAAGCTTCAACAAAGTCCCACAGGCACCCACGGAGATCCAGCAGGACCTGACCGACCTGCACGAGCAGGTGAAGGAGATCCTTCCCCAACTCGACGAGAAGCAACGCAAGGACGTCCTTCGCTCCCTGGAGACCCTCACCGAGGAAGCGACCAAGGAGGAACCGGACGAGCGGTGGTACTCGGTGAGCGCCGAAGGCCTGCTCGAGGCGGCGAAGAACATCGGGGCGGCCGCCGACCCGATCATCACGACCGTCGGCAAGATCCTGACGTTTCTCGCCTGACCACTCCGGCACGGCCGAAAAGACTGCGCGAGCGAGACGCCATGGCGCGCTCAGCACCGTCGGTTCCATGATGCGCCGGCCATCGCCCACCGTGCTCCGGAGACGTCGTGTCAAGTCCCGGTACCCGTGTTCCACCTTGGCTCCGCCACCTGTGTTCCACCCCGGTGAGGGTTAGGCAGCGTTGATCCTCGAGGGCCGACCACCGGCGTTGGCGAACGCGCCATGCTCTCGGGAACGGTCATGGCGGATCGGGTGCGTCTTGAGGACCTGACCGCCAGCGGAGATCTCCACAATGTCGTCGACGATCGCGACTTGGACCTGCCGGCGGGCATGGGGCTTGCCGACCCGATACGCGTATCCAGCGAAACTGATCTTGCCGCCGATATCGACCTTGCGAGTCACCGACTGCCCGACGGTCGGCTGCCGCGGTTTCACCACGCGAGGCTTCGGCTTGCGCTGCAACGCGGCGAGTTCCTTGTCCGGCCGATGCCGCTGAGCATGCGTCTGCACCAGGACGCCCCGATGACTGATCGACACCAACCCGTCCTCCACGGCAACGTCGACGGTTTCTCCTGCCAGCCAAACACCAACCCCATAGCTGGTGCCGGCGAAGCTGATCTTGCCCGTCGACCCGACCTTGCGACTCGTCGACGGCGCCGCTGATGCTGGCTCGCCGTTCTCGACGAACGCATCCGGATCGGCGAGACGGAACCGTTCCCACGGAGCGACCATCCCGATCCCCTGATGCGGCCGATCGTGGTTGTACTGCCACACCCACCCATCCAACTGGGCCTGCGCGTCATCGAGATCAGCGAAGACTTTTCCGTCGAGGAACTCCCGACGAAGCGTCTTGTGCCACCGCTCGACCTTGCCCGTCGTGGTCGGCGACCGAGGCGCCGTCAGGATGTGTTTGATCCCGTTCTCCCGGCAGATCCGGTCAAACAACACCTCACCCTTGCCCGGCCCGAACCGGCCCGTGAACACTTTCCCGTTGCCCGTCAAGATCTCCGCCGGCAGCCCATAGGCCCGCATCGCCTTGGCCAACGCATCACACACCGGGCGAGCTGTGGCCCGACGAACAACATGCGCCGAGATCACGAACCTCGAGTGGTCAT
>JAPKDO010000482.1 GCA_028822535.1 Acidimicrobiales bacterium | reverse complement strand
ATGAGAAGTTGTCTCATCCCCCTTGACACGTTCCGGCGGAGACGGATGGGTGCGTTACGAGTGCGATGGGTTCGAGTTCATTGACGATCCTGGAGGGGAAGTCGACCTTGTGCCATGGATCAACTTCGACGGCGAGTGCCAGTTGGTCGAAGAGGTCAACAGGTAGCGACGAGACCGCTCCGAGGTGCCGCTCGGGACCATCTGCGCTGAGCCGGCGGTGACGACTGCAATCGCGCCGAAGATCTCTTATCCGTTGCGGAAGGCCCGCGCGAGCCGGCAGTAGTAGGTGGCGATTCCTCGCCTTCGTCTGCCCTGTCCGTCATGCTCTCTACGTGGACGAGGACTGGACAGTGGAGGTCGCCCCATCCGGCGGTGACCTCATCATCACGGAGAGACTTGGGAATGTGGAGATCGGTACGACGACAGGGCTCCTGCCCTCCGCAGCCAAGGTCTTCGGCGTCGGCTCCCTCGACGACCACGGGCTGACGTTCACAGTCGCCGAAGTAGCCGAAGCGGTCGAGGTTCGACTTGCCAGCGGTGACGTCGAACGGCCGTATCTGGCGAGAGTCCCGAACTCATCAGCGAAGTACTTCGCAATGCCTCTCCGGTCGGGACAGCGGCCGGTGCTTGTCGTCGCGCTCGCCGGTTCCGGAGAGGAGCGGGCGAGGCAAGATCTTCGGAGCCGCTACTCGGCGGGTGGCCCGGGGAGCTGCCCGAGGGCGCCCTCCGCACCGATCATCCACTTCTCTGTTGACGGCGCGCCACATCGCGGGCAATCGAAGCAGGGAGCGTCTATGGCGTTAGGCCACCCAGCAGGTGGCGACACCTGTCCGCAACCTCGATCGCGTGAGGCAGGACCTGAATCTGCTCGACCGTGATCGTCTCGGGGTCATACGACAGCCACGCCTTCCGGTCATCTTCTGACAGCAGGTCTTCGGCGGCAGATTCGGTGCACGCCAGAGCCTCGGACGTCACGTTGAATCCGGCCGACGCTTCCAGCCATGCTCCGATGTCGGACGACTCGTTCTTCGTATCGGTACACCCAGCGACGGTGATCACACCTACGAGAAGGGTCAGCAAGACCCGCCTTCCGGACACCGTTCGCATGACATGAGTCTGCACCCGTGACTCAGCTCGGTGGTCTCAGAACGCGCATCGCCGCTCCGATCATCCAGTTCTCTGTTGACGCCTGCGCGACATCACCGACATCTACCTTGGTCAGGCCGGCGGTGGTTCGACTCGGTCGATGGTCTTGACGCGGTCGATGGCCTTGTCGAAGGAGGCGATGCGTCCGACGTTCGCGGACTCGGCGCACGCGACGAGATATGCCTCGGCGAAGTCGAGTCGGTCGGTCTCGTACACCTCGACGGCTCGGAGAAGGAGCGCGGGGTCGACCGACACGATCGAGTCGAACGCGATCAGCGAACGGATGGCCTCGGCGATCTGAGCTCGGGGAGCGTTGTAGAACGACTCGAGGACGTAGAGCGTCTCGGCAACCACGAGATCAGTGAGGAGCAGGTTGCGTTCGGTCTCCAAGAAGTTCGTCGAACGTTCGGCGAGATCGGACGGGTCGCCGGTGAGGTGCCTGACCAGAATGTTCGTATCGATGAACATTCCTATTGGCGGGCGGTGACTCGATCAGCACGGGTACGCCGGACGATGTCGTCCCAGGCGACGTTCCGCTTCGACGCCGGCACTGAGATCGTGCCGGCAAGGTCGAGAAAGTCGGGGGTGCGTGCCAGGACAGCGCGGTTTCCTTCGACGCGAAAGACCACCTCGTCGCCTTCGTGGATCCCAAGCGCATCGCGGACCGCCTTGGGAACGGTGACTTGGCCCTTTGAGGTGACCTTCGCTGCTACGTCCATGATCGCTCCTTACCTGAGGTCGCGGGTAAGGGTAGCGTTGTGTGTCGGATCGAGCAACGACCGCGCC
>JAPKDO010000137.1 GCA_028822535.1 Acidimicrobiales bacterium | reverse complement strand
CCTCCGAACACCAGGAGGTGACGCCGCCCGTCGGGCCGTGGGTCGCGGGGACGCTCGAACAGTTCGGCACGGACGGGGTTGCCGACGACGACCGCGCCCGGCAACGCCGTGTCCGGGAACGACACCGCGCAGGCGGCGGCGAAGCGGCTGAGCAGGCGATTGGCCGCACCCGGCGCCGCATTCTGTTCGTGCACGACGAGCGGCACGCGCCACAACACGGCGGCGAGACCGCAGGCCACGCTGGCGTATCCACCGACGGCGACGACCGCGGTCGGTCGGTGCCGACGGACGAGGCCGATCGCCTGGAAGAAGGCTCGGAGGAGACCGGCGACGGCGCCGATGTTGTCGACGATCCGTCGAGGCGCCAGGCTCCGCGCGATCCCGCGCCCGGGCAGCAACGTGGAATCGAAGCCGGATTCCGGGAACAATCGGGTCTCGAGACCGCGGTCCGAACCGACCAGGTGGATTTCATGGCCACGGGCGGCGAGTTCGGTGGCGATCGCGAGCGCGGGGAGCACGTGACCGGCGGTCCCACCCCCGGTGACCAGCACGGTCCCGAGATCCTCTGGTGTCGACTCGCTCGAGGACTCGTGTGCCATCAACGGGGAACGCTACGCCGCCGCGGCATGGGTGCAGCGTTCGCCGCGCGACGGGCCGCGATGCGGTCGCGGACCGCGTTCTCGGGCGCACGACCCTGCACCGCGACGTTCACGAGCACCCCGGCGGCGAGCATCGTGGCGAGCAGCGAAGATCCACCGAAGCTCACGAAGGGCAGTGGCACACCGGTGATCGGCAGGATGCCGAGAACGGCCCCCACGTTCACGAACCCCTGGACGGAGAACCATGCGGCGACGCCGACCGCGAGCATCGTGCCGAAGGTGTCGCGTGCACGGGCAGCGATGCGCAGTGCACAAACGATCATGGCGGCGAAGAGCCCGACGACCATCAGCGAGCCGAGCAACCCGAGCTCCTCGCCGATGATCGCGAACACGAAGTCGGTGTGAGCTTCGGGCAGGAAACCCCACTTGGCTCGGCTCTCGCCGAGTCCCTCGCCCGAGATCCCGCCGGAGGCGACACCGATGAGGGACTGGATGGTCTGGTAGCCGGTGTCGCCGGCGTCGGCCCACGGATCGAGGAACGCGGTGACCCGCGCCCGGCGGTAGTCGGCGGACAGCGCGAACACCAGGCCGCCCATGGCGCCGAGGGCCGCCAACGAGGTGAGTACACGCACCTGCAGGCCGCTCCACAGGAGCATGCAACCGACGGTCGCACACAGGACGGCGGAGGTGCCGAGGTTGGGCTGCAGCATCAACAGGCAGACCATCGTGCCGAGAACGATCAGCACGGGACGGAGGACGACACCGAGATCGGTGACCCGATGCCGCTCGCGTGCGACGAGTGCGGCGACGAAGACGATCAGGGCGAACTTCGCCGGCTCGGCCGGCTGGATCTGGAAACCCGCGGCGCCGATCCAGCGTTGGGCGCCGTTGACGTTGATGCCGACGCCCGGGACCAGGACGAGGACGAGGAGTCCGACGGAGCCGAACACCAACAGCGGAACGCGGTCCGCCCAGCGGTGGTAGTCGATGCGGGCACCGAAGAAGAGCGCACCGAGGCCGACCAACAGCCACGCGCACTGCCGGAAGAACACGCTGAACGACGAGCCACCGAGGTCGACGGCCGCGACCGAGGAGGCCGACAGGATCATCACCGAGCCGATGAGACTCAGGAGGACGACGAGGACGACCATCGCCACCCCCAGGCCGGCCTGCAACTCGCCGTCGGCGGTCTTGGGCGTCGCGACGAGGCGCAGACGGCCGCTCCCGCGGGATCGGGCACCGGCGCGAGTGGGCGGTCGTCGGCGGGAACGGATCCCAGAGCCGATGCCAGCGGTGAGGTCGCTCATGGTCGCGCCTTCCGGTCGAGGACGAGCGCGGCGAAATGATCGCCGCGGGCTGCATAGTCGGAGTACCAGTCGAACGAGGCGCAGGCCGGGGAGAGCAGGACGACGTCTCCCGCCTGGGCGGCGCGGGCGGCCGCCTCGACCGCGTCGGACATCGAGTCGGCGTGTTCGACCGGTCGGATGCCGTGGAACGCTGCAGCGATGTCGGCCGCGGCATCGCCGATCGCCACGACAGCGCGGATGTGGTCCGCCCCGTCCGCGAGGGACCCCAGATCGAGCCCCTTGTTGCGTCCGCCGGCGATGAGTACGACGGACTCGAAGCCCCGCACGGCGGCGAGCGCTGCGTGGGGCACGGTCGCCTTCGAGTCGTCGTAGTAGTCGATTCCGTCGATCTCTGCGACGTGTTCCACCCGGTGCGGCAGCGGTACGGATCGACCCAGCACGCGGCGGACCGACTGCTCGTCGGCACCCGCTGCGGACGCGGTCGCTGCGGCGGCCAGCGCATTCGAGAGGTCGTGGGGCAACCGTCGCGGAAGCTCGGTCACGGGGACCAAGAACCCGTCAGGCCCCACGAGCGTGTCCCCCTCGACCCGGTACGCCGCATCCGACCGGTGGATCGAGAAACCCACGCGACGGCCGGCTGACGCCGACAAGTGCCGGGCGACGGTCACGTCGTCGAGATTTCCGACGGACACGTCGTCGGGACCCTGCGACGCCCAGATCCGAGCCTTCGCTTCCTCGTAGTCGGCGTGGGTCGCGTGGACGTCGAGGTGGTCCGGGGCGAGATTGAGCCAGGCCCCCACCCGGGGTGCCCATCCATGCGTTCGTCCGAGGCGGAACGATGACGCCTCGACCACGAACCACTCCGGCGCCGGATCGTCGATGGCCGCCACGAGGGGAAGGTCGTTGTTCCCGGCGTCGACACAGGAGATGCCGGCCTCGGTCAGCATCGCCGTCACGAGCGTCGTCACCGTCGTCTTGCCGTCGGTACCGGTGATGGCGGCGATCGGCCGGTCGTCCCACGCCGCGGCGAGGTCGAACTCGGTGAGCACGGTCGTGTCGGTCCGGGCGGCCAACGCGAACACCGGGTGCCGGTCGGGCAGGCCGGGTCCGGGGACCACGGCGCCGACCGCCCGCACCATGGTCTCCAACTCGGACTCGGACGGCGCGGCGACCAGGTCGAGGTCCAGTTCGGCTGCCGCCGCGAGCGTGGCGTCCGTCGGCCGGTCATCGGTCACCGACACGTCGTGGCCCCTGGACGCAAGCGCGCGAGCGACCGCTCGGTTCGTCAGACCGAAACCGACGACCAGCACGGCATCCGGCACGACGGGTGCGGCCATCAGTCCAGCGCTCCGGTGCTGATGAAGTCGGCGTAGAAGAGGCCGAGTGCCAGGGCTGTGCCGAGACCGGCCATGATCCAGAAACGGATGATCACGGTCGTCTCGGGCCAGCCGCCGAGCTCGAAGTGGTGATGGATCGGCGCCATGCGGAAGAAGCGCTTGCCGGTGAGCCGGAAGCGACCGACCTGGAGGATCACCGACATCGTCTCGAGCACGAACAGGCTGCCGATGACGGGGAGCAGCAGCTGGGTGTTGGTGCTGAGCGCCAGAGCGGCGAGCGCCGCACCGATGGCGAGCGAACCCGTGTCGCCCATGAAGATGCGGGCGGGGTTGGCGTTCCACCACAGGAAGCCGGTCACGCCACCCAACATCGCCGCGGCGATCGTCGCGAGATCGAGCGCGTGCGCGATGTCGTAGACCTCAGGATGCCGGAAGGCCCAGAATCCCATGAAGACGAACGACATGAACGCGAAGATCGACGAACCCGCAGCGAGGCCGTCGAGACCGTCGGTCAAGTTCACCGCGTTGGTGGTTCCTGCGATCAGGAGCACGGCCCAGATCGCCCACACCGGATTGGCGAGGTCGATGCCAGGAGAGTCGAAACGGGTGAACGAGATCGTCGTGTGGACCTCGGTGAACTGCAGCATCGCGAACGCGAAGCCGACCGCGACCGCGAGCAGGCCGAACATCTTCGCCCGGCTCGACAGGCCGAGGTTGCGCTCGCGGCTGACGGCGATCCAGTCGTCGACGGCACCGACGGCGGCCGCGCCGAGGATCGTCACCATCACGATCAATCCGGAGCGCGTGTAGAGGAGGCCCGAACTGAAGTGCGCCGCCACCCATCCGCACGTGGCCGAACCCACGATCGCGACACCACCCATCGTCGGCGTGCCCGCCTTGGTCACATGACCCTGCGGACCGTCCTCCTGGATGGGCTGACCCACGCTGTGGGACGTGAGCCAGCTGATGAGGTAGCGGGTGCCGACGAGCGAGGTCACCAACGACACGGCGCCGGCGAGGAGAAGCGGGATCACCGTGCCACCACCGCGTCGATCGCTTCCCGTGCGACCGCCGAGTCGTCGAACGCGATCGTCCGATCGGCGAATGTCTGCGTCGTCTCGTGACCCTTACCGGCGACCACCACGACGTCATGGTTCCGCGCCGCGCGCGCGGCATGGTGGATGGCGTCGCGGCGGTCTGCCACCACATCGATGCTGGGGCGGACACCGGACGCGCCGGACACGCCGGCGAGGATCTCGTCGATGATCGCGAGCGGGTCTTCCGAACGGGGATTGTCCGACGTGATGATCACGACGTCGGATCCATCGGCGGCCACCCGCCCCATCTCGGGACGCTTCGCCCGGTCCTTGTCCCCGCCGCAACCGAACACGACGATCACCCTGCCGACGTCGTCCCCGGGAGCGCCGTCCGCCAGTTCCCGGGCGGCGGCGAGCACCGTCTCGAGCGCGTCGGGGGTGTGGGCATAGTCGACGACCAACGTGAAGTCCTGCCCGGCGACGACCGGCTCGAACCGGCCGCGTACCGGGCCGACCGCGGCGAGACCGTCGTCGACGTGTTCATCGGCGACGCCGAGCCACGACGCGAGCGTGGCGGCGCACAGCGCGTTGGCGACGTTGTGACGTCCCGCCATGGGGATCGTCAGGTGGCGGTCACGCCAGCCGAACCGCATGCCTGCGGGCGTCGACTCGAGCTCTGAGGCGTCGTCGAGCGAGAACGGCTCGATCTCGATGTCGGTGGGAGCGGTCGACCGCACCTTCTCGATGAGCCGCGCTCCCCATTCGTCGTCCGAGCGGATCACCGCTCGTCGGGTACGCGCCGGCTCGAAGAGTCGCGCCTTCGCCTCGAAGTAGTGGTCGAGGTCGAGGTGGAGGTCGAGGTGGTCGTGCCCCAGCATGGTGAAGCCCGTCGCCTCGAACCAGGTGCCGTCCACGCGT
Organism: Acidimicrobiales bacterium; assembly: GCA_028822535.1. Taxonomy (GTDB): domain Bacteria; phylum Actinomycetota; class Acidimicrobiia; order Acidimicrobiales; family Salinilacustritrichaceae; genus Salinilacustrithrix. Next base: position 5,119 of record JAPKDO010000137.1, on the reverse strand, counting down.
CCCATCGCGAGTGCGTGTGACGACACCTCCATGGCCACCACATCGACGTCGACGTCGCGCCACGCGGCCAGCTGCGCCTGCAGCTCCGGTGCGTCCGGTGTGGTCGGTGGGCCGCCAGGCAGTGACGTCAGCGTCCCGACCACCTCGCAGCGCTTTCCTGCTCGCTCGAAGATGGACCGGAGCAAGCTCACCGTGGTCGTCTTGCCGTTGGTGCCCGTCACCCCGACGACGGTCATGGCTCGGCTCGGGTCGCCCCAGAAACGAGCGGCCAACGGACCCATCGCAAAGCGCACGGACGGTACGACGATCTGCGGCACGTCGAGCGGGAGGTTCCGCTCGACGAGGAGCGCCGCCGCTCCGGCTGCGACGACCTGTTCGGCGTGGTCGTGGCCATCGAAGCGCGATCCGGGAACACAACAGAACAGGGTTCCGGCGAGGACGCTGCCGGTGTGATGGACGACCCCGCCGATCTCGACGTCGCCGTGCTGTTCGAATTCGATGCCGGCATCGGTCAGGCCGCCGGCCGCGGTGGACAGGAGCATCAGTCCTGTGTAGCCGGGGTGTCGGCGGTGGGAAGACTCGACTCGGTCGTCACCCCGGCCGGGGGGATGCGGAAGCGGCTCAGCGCGAATCGGGAGAGATCGGCGAAGACCGGGGCAGCGGCACTGCCGCCGTAGATCGTGGCCGTGGGCTCGTCGATGACGACGATCACGCTCAACTCGGGATCTTCGGCGGGCACCATGCCGGTGAAGGCCGCGACGTAGTGGTAGTTCCCCGCCGCATCCTGGTAGGTGCCGGTGTCCTGGGGCTTGCGGGCGGTACCCGTCTTGCCGCCGACGGAGTATCCGGCGACCTGCGCCCGCTTGCCGGTCCCCTCGTTGACCGCCTCGACCAGCATGTCGCGGACCTGCCCGGCGGTCTCGGCCGAGACGACACGTCGACCCTCGCTGGCACCGACCTCGGTGCGGGTCCCGTCTGCCGCGACCGTCGCCTCGAGGAGCCGGGGCTCGACGTACACGCCGTCGTTGGCGATCACGTTGTAGGCACTGAGCATCTGCATGGCCGTGACCGCGATGCCCTGGCCGATGGGGATCGAGCCGATCGACGTGCCCGACCACTTGTCGGTGGGCAACAGGATGCCGGGCGACTCGTTGGTGAAGTCGAGCGCCGTGCGTTCGCCGAAGCCGAACTTCCGCAGGTATTCGTCGATGCGCTCCTTGCCGAGTTCCTCGCCGAGCATGATCGTTCCGACGTTGGACGACTGAGCGAGGATGTCGGTGACGCTCATCGGTTCGGTGGGATGGGAGTGGTCGTCGGAGAACTGGTGGTCGGAGACCTGGTAGCGCCACGGGACGACCCGGGTGGAATCGGGCTCGACCAGCCCCTCCTCGAGGGCGGCGGCGATGGTGATCACCTTGTTGACCGAGCCGGGCTCGAACACGTCGATCACCGCCCGGTTGGCGCCTGCGGTGATGATCTCCTCGTCGGTGTTCCGGGTGATGTTGGCGAGGGCGAGGATCTCGCCGGTCTCGGGCTTGGAGACGATGACCATGCCGCCCTTGGCGTCCATGTCCGCGACCTGCTCCGACAGGACCCGCTCCGCTTCGTACTGCAGGCTGCGGTCGAGCGTGAGGACCACGTCGTCGCCGGCCACCGGTGCGACCCTGGTCTGCCCGGCGGCGGCGATCGTGCCACCGTCGCGGGCTCGCTCGTAGCGGAGCTCGCCCGCCGTGCCGGTCAGGACGGCGTCGTAGAGGAGTTCGATGCCCGTCGATCCGGTCTGGTCGTCTGCGACCTTGCCGATGATCGACCGGGCCAGCGACTCCGACGGCGTGAACCGCGCCGGCTCCTCGAAGAGGTGGATGCCGTCGAGTTCGAGTTCGACGACGGCAGCAGCGAGGTCGTCTTCGACCCGGCGGCTGAGGTGCACGAACTGGGTGTCACTGCCGAGCTTGTCGGCGAGGTCCAGCGGGTTCATGTCGAGGACCGGGGCGAGCGCCTGTGCGGTCCCTGCCGGATCCTCGATCTGACTGGGATCGGCGAACACGCTCGGGCGCGAGACGGACAGCGCCAGGTCGTGGCCCTCGCGGTCGAGGATGCGACCACGGCTGGCATCGAGTTCGACCGACCGGAGGCGCTGCCCTTCCCCGACGGCGACGTACGTGTCGCGATCGAGGACCTGGACGTCGACGAGCTTGCCGACGACCGCCAGCAACAGGACGCCGAGGACGGCCTTCATGGCCATGCTGCGTCGCTCCGGCCGAGCGGGACGGACGGTGCGCGTCGGCCTGCGAGGGGGACGTCCGCCGCCGTGGCCGCCCGTGGCCGGCGGGACGGAGCGCAGTCGACGCTGCGGCTGTCGCTCTGCGTCGGGGCGCGGGGGACGCTGCGGCGCCGACGGGGCCGGTGCACTGACAGCGCGATCGCTTCGACGTCGATCCGCTCGATTCCGCGACCGGTCGGACCGCTCGCGCGGAAGGCGGGTGACCGCCGGCGGAGTCGTGCGCCCGGGATCGTCGCCGAACGGGTCGATGTCGAAGTCGTCGAACCCCTCGCCCCAATCGGCGTCGACGGGGCCCCAGCTCACTCCTGGCCTCCGTCGGGGGCGCTCTCGGAGGGAGCGGTCGAAGCATCATCGGACTCGGGCGTCGCAGCGTCGGTCGATGCGTCGACGACCGTGTCGGCATCGGAGCCGGGCTCGGCGGTGTCCGGCGAGGAGTCGGCGGTCTCGGACCGCACGTCGGCCCCGGAAAGGGGTGGGCCGGTGAGTGCGGCGTCGACTTCTTGTTCCTCCGGCGACTTCGGATCCGCCTCGACGGTCGGAAGTGGCGGCGGTGGCGGCGGCTCGGCCGCCTCGACCCGGACCAGGGCGTCGTCGCCTCCGGCCACACCGACGGGAAGGAGGTACCCCACCTCGCCGGGGTCGACCATGCCGAGACGGTCGCGAGCGACATCGAGGACACGATCGGGTGCCTCGAGTTCGGCGACCTGGAGCCGCAACCGGCGCAACTCCTCCGACGAGGACGCCTGTTCACGGCGGAGATCGTCGAGGTGGATCTGGCCGCCGATGAGGAGGGCGTGCATGGCGGCGAGTGCGAACAGGCCGGCGATGACGATCCCGGCGCCGACGATGATCGGCACTGCAGGCGAGCGCTTCTCGGACCGTTTCTTCGACCGGCGTTGGTCACGCTGGCGCTTCGGATCGACCGGACGCAGGTGGCGACCGGGCGTCCGGTCGCGGCGGGGGCGAGCCGACGGATCGGACTCCGGGGCGAGCAGGATGGCGAGGTCGGGAGCGCCGTCGGTACCCGTGCCGACGCCGGTGGTACGAACCGTCGCGGTCATACGGCCTCGCCCAACTGTTCGGCGACGCGCAGGCGCGCGCTGCGGGCGCGGGGATTCGTCGCGACCTCGTCGTCGGACGCCGTGATCGCCTTCCGAGGCACGAGCGTGATGCTCGGCGCGCCACCGCATCGGCACTCGCCGACACCGGGCGGGCAGACGCAGTCGTCGGCAGCGGCGTCACGGAAGCGGCGGGCGACGATCTTGTCCTCACCCGAGTGGTAGGTGATGACGGCGGCACGGCCGCCGGGCACCAAGAGGTCGATGGCGTCGCCGAGCGCCCGCTCGAGCTGACCGAGTTCGTCGTTGATGTGGATACGGATCCCCTGGAACGCGCGGGTCGCCGGGTGGCCGCCGGTGCGTCGAGCAGCCGCCGGGATGGCATCACGCACGACCTCGGCGAGCTGTTCGGTGGTGCGGATCGGCCGCGAGGCCACGATCGCCTTGGCGATGCGGGGCGCGTGCCGTTCGTCGGCGAACCGGCGGAGCACGCGGACGATCTCGGCCTCGTCGGCGGTGTTCACGAAGTCGCCGGCCGTCGGTCCCGAGGTGGGATCCATTCGCATGTCGAGGGGACCGCCCTGTCGGTACGAGAACCCTCGTGCGGCGCGGTCCAGTTGGTGCGACGACACGCCGAGATCGAGCAACACGCCGGACACGCCCTCGGGGACGTCCTCGTTCTCGATGTCCGGTGCAGCGTTGCGGCGGCGGAGGATTCCCATGGTGTCGTGCAAGCGATCGAAGGGTGCGTGGACCACGTGGGCTCTGGGCCCGAACCGTGCGAGTCGTTCCGTCGCCACCCGGACTGCCGTCGGGTCCCGGTCGAACCCGATCACCGAGAGGTGCGGGTGCGCTTCGAGAATCGCCGTGGCGTGTCCGGCGCCGCCGAGCGTTCCGTCGATCACCCAGCCGGGTGGGACGGAAGCGAATGCGGTGACCACCTGGTCGAGGAGCACGGGAACGTGCTCGAAGTCGAGATCAGGCGAGGTCGGGCCGGAGGCGGAATCGGACGGGGGTTCGGTGCCGCTCACCGGCAGCCCCCCGGGCAACGAAGGCCCGCCAGGATGTATGCCCTGGTCGGGCGAGATGAAAGAGCGGGCGGAGAGTAGGGGCCTTCCATCTCGTTGTCCGGGAGGCTGCGAGTGAGCGGCAGCCGGACTCGTGTGGTCGTCAGCGTTCGGTTGCTCGCGCTCCCTTCGGTCGGGGTCGGATCGGGTTGGTGTCGCACATTCAGGAGTTCGCCCTAGAAGTTCGCTCGGTCGAGGGCGTCGACGATCGAGTCGTGGACGCCGAACATGGCGTCGAGGTCTTCGGTGCCCGCCGGGAGCAGCTCGATGCGTGGGCCCGACCCGAGGACCAGGACCTGGCTCTCGAGGTCGGCTTCGACGCGCACGGCCGGCGGGATGACGATCCGTCCCTGGCTGTCGAGGCTCACCGGGTGGGTGTTGGAGACGAAGCCGCGCACGTGCTGCTGGAGCACCTCGGCGCCGTCGACTGTCGTCTGGAGGTGGTCGACCGCTTGTTGGAAGGTCTCTTCGGTCCAGATCACGGCTCGGCCGTCGAGGACGACGAGGTTGCCCCCGTCGAGGAGCGGACGGCGCATCTGCTGCGGGATCGTCAGGCGGCCCTTGTCGTCGAGGCCGTACTGGCCGCGTCCCCGGAACAAGGAGGGCAGGTGAGGCCGGGCGAGGTCGATGTCCCCACGGGCCTCTGCTTCGAGCGTCTGCGTCTCCACCACAAAGGGAACAGTACGCGCTACCTAGGTCAGGGTCAAGCG
>JAPKDO010000136.1 GCA_028822535.1 Acidimicrobiales bacterium | reverse complement strand
ACCGGGCCCGACGACGATCACGGGCGACGATTCCGCTCCATGGGCAACCGCTCGATGATCGCCTTCCCTCCGGGTCAGTTGTTCAACGAGCACTGGATAGAGATCGGAGACCACACCCTGATCGGTCCCCACGTGTCGATGTCGGTCGGCATGTGGAACGAGGACCTCGATCGTGGAGCGCCGCCCGTCATCCGGATCGGGGATCGCTGCAACATCGGACGGGGTTGCTCGATCGTGGGTCGCGTCGGGATCACCATCGGTGACGACGTCACGATCGCCCCGGACCTCTACGTCACCGACCACAACCACGCGTACGACGACGTCGATGTCCCCATCGCTCACCAGTGGCCACACGAAGCGCCGGTGTCGATCGGCGCCGGGTCGTGGATCGGCTCGGGCGTGGCGATCCTCCCGGGCACGACGATCGGTGAGCACGTGACCGTCGCCGCCGGCTCCGTGGTCCGCGGCGACGTCCCGGATCGCTGCGTGGTGGCGGGTGTGCCCGGGAAGGTGGTCCGGGAATGGGTCGACGGCGAGTGGGAGCCGCCCCTCGATCCGAGGGCGAACCGTCTTCCGGACGACTGGCCGTCGTGAATCCGGCCGACCCTGTAACGCCCCACGGAGCCGAGAGTCTGACCTCCGTGAAGAGCTTCCGTCGCGTCGCGATCGTCAACCGAGGAGAGGCGGCGATGCGCCTCGTGCACGCTGCTCGGGATGCGCCGGTCGACGACGGGCTCACGACCATCGCATTCCACACCGAGGCCGAGCGCGGGGCGATGTTCGTCCGGGAGGCCGACGAAGCCGTGTGCTTCGAGTCGTTGGGCGTGCCGATCACCGGTACGCCGTACCTGGACCTCGAGGTGCTCGAGGCCGCACTCGTCGCCAGTCGGGCCGAGGCGGCGTGGGTCGGCTGGGGGTTCGTCGCCGAGCGTCCGGAGTTCGCCGACCTGTGCGACCGACTCGGCGTGACCTTCATCGGTCCGTCCGGTGACGTGATGCGAACGCTCGGCGACAAGATCGGCGCCAAGTTGCTGGCCGAATCGGCGGACGTGCCCGTCGCTCCGTGGAGCGGCGGAGCGGTCGATTCCGTGGAGGACGCGATCGCCGCAGCGCCGGCGATCGGTTACCCGCTGATGGTCAAGGCCGCTGCCGGCGGCGGAGGGCGCGGCATCCGTCGGGTCGAGGAGGAGTCGCAACTCGCCGAGGCGGTCGAGCGCGCCCGCGCCGAAGCGGCGTCGTCGTTCGGCGACCCGACCGTCTTCCTCGAGCGGGTCGTCACCGACGCCCGTCACGTCGAGGTCCAGATCATCGCCGACGCCCATGGGACCGTGTGGGCCCCGGGCGTGCGCGACTGCTCGCTGCAGCGCCGCAACCAGAAGGTCATCGAGGAGTCGCACTCCACAGCGCTCAGCGCCGACCAGGAGCAGAGACTCCGAGACGCTGCGGTGCGTCTGGCGAACGAATCCGGCTACACCAACGCAGGCACCGTCGAGTTCCTCTACCAACCCCAGGAGGACCTCTTCGCGTTCCTCGAGGTCAACACCCGCCTCCAGGTCGAACACCCCGTCACCGAGGTCACGGCCGGCATCGATCTCGTGGGCCTCCAACTCCATGTCGCGATGGGCGGCGCGCTCGAGGGCGACTGCCCGTCCGCGCGGGGCCACGCGTTCGAGGCGCGCCTCAACGCGGAGGACCCGAACGCCGGGTTCGCTCCGGCGCCGGGTCGGATCGAGTCGATGGTGGTGCCCACCGGGCCGGGGGTGCGCGTCGACACGGGCGTGGCCGCGGGCGACGTGATCGCGCCCGAGTACGACTCGATGATCGCCAAGATCATCGCCTGGGGCGAGACTCGCGAGGCGGCGCGAGTGCGCCTCCGACGGGCGTTGCAGGAGACGACGGTGTTGGTGGCGGAGGGGACGACGAACAAGTCGTTCCTGCTCGACCTCATCGACCGCCCCGAGGTCGTCGCCGGCGAGATCGACACCAACTGGCTCGATCGTCTCACCGGGGCCGATGGTCACCGGACCGACCGTCACGCCGAGATCGCGCTGATGGTGGCGGCGATCGACGTCCACGAGCAGGAGTCCCGGGTCGACCTCACCCGCTTCTTGTCGTCGGCGTCACGGGGTCGGCCCGAGACCGACCCCGATGTCGGTCATGAGGTCGAACTGCGCTGGGGCGGCGCCGAGTACCGGGTGCACGTCGCCACTGGCGACCTCGGCGGATGGTTCCGCCTCACGCTCGACGGCGCCACGGTCGACGTCGTGCTCGAGCGACTCGACGAGATCCACGCTCGCCTGACAGTCGGGAACCGCAGCCATCGGGTGGTGTCGCAGACCTTCCGAGCCGAACACCTGGTCGAGGTCGACGGTGTCGTCCACCGGCTGTCGCGCGACGACGGCGGGTTGCTTCGGGCCCCGGCGGTGTCGCTCGTGGTCTCGGTCGACGTGTCCGAAGGCGACGCTGTCGCGGCCGGTCAACGGGTCGCCGTCGTCGAGGCGATGAAGATGGAGACGGCGGTGATCGCCCCCGCCGACGGTGTCGTGGAGGCGGTCTACGTCACGCCCAACACCCAGGTCGACGCCGGGAGTCCGCTCCTGCGGATCGCTGCGGGCGACGACGAACAGCCGGCTGGGGACACCGGTAACCGGCTGCGGTTCCCCGGAACGAACGGGAACGGCGGCGACGAGACGACGGCCCGACTCGACGTCCTGCGGTCGCTGCTCCTGGGTTTCGACCTGACCGACGACCTCGAAGCCTCGGTGGTCGAGGCCCACCGGCGCGGCGGTTCCATGGACGACCCCGAGGTCCGGGCACGGGAACTCGGGTTGCTCGGCGTGTTCGCCGATCTCTGCGGTCTGACCCGCGAGCGTCGGACAGCGGATCGCGACCACGGTCTCGAGGCGCGCAGTCCACGAGAGCACTTCAACGCGTACCTCCGCTCGTTCGACCCCGACGGCGAAGGCCTGCCCGAACGCTTCCGTGAGCGTCTTCGGGATGCCCTCGCCCACTACGGCATCGACGCGCTGGACCGGAGCGATCGCCTCGATGCGGCGGCCTTCCGGATCCACCGCGCAGCCCAGCGTCGCTCGGAGCAGCTGCCGATCATCACGGCGTTGCTCGAGCGCCGGCTCGACCACTGCGGCGACGCCGGCGAACGCGACGAGCTGCGCGAGACACTCGATCGGCTCATCGCCGCCAGCCAGGCGCGCTACCCCTCGATCGGCAACCTGGCGCGCAGCGTCCGGCATCGTTGCATCGACCGACCGCTCGTCGATGCCTCGAACCGTGCGACCGCCACCGAGGTGCGCAACACGCTCGTCGCGCTCATCCAACGGCCGGGCGACGCCGTGTTGCGAGACCGACTGGTCGGCTCGACGATCCCGCTGATGCGCGTCGTTGGCGAACTCGACGCGCTGAACGAGTCACTCGACGTGCGAGCCGCGGTCGCCGACGTGTTGACCCGTCGCTTCTACAAGATCCGCGAGCTCGAGGCCATCGAGCGGCCTTCCTCCGCGTGGCCCGTGGTGACGACGCGCTATCACCATCGCGAGCGCAGTGTCCGAGTGGTCGGTGTCGCCGGCGACCTCGCCGATGTCCACGACCTCGTGGAGGGCATCGCTCCGATCCTCGAGCGCACGACGGAGTCCATCGCCGTCGCCGACCTCTACCTGCGGATCGATCCGCAGACGACGGTGCATGACGTTGCTGCGGTCATCGAGCTCACGCTGGGGTCGGTCGAGTTGCCGGACGTGCTCTCGCGGATCGCGGTGGTCGCTGCTGTCGCCGGAGGATCGGGTGCAGACGGTGGCCACGTCGACGAGGAGGTGCACACGCTGACTTGGAACCGGCGCGCCGACGACTTCGTCGAGGACGTGGCCTACCGCAGCCTCCACCCGATGATCACCCGCCGGCTCAACCTCTGGCGTCTCGAGAACTTCGAGGTCACACGCCTCCCGTCGGCGGAGGACACGCACGTCTTCGACTGTGTGGCGGTCGACCAACCGACCGACGAGCGCCTGATCGCGGTGGCCGAGGTCCGGGACTTCACCCCGCTGCGCGACGCGGACGGTTCGTTGGTGGCGTTGCCGGAGCTCGAGCGCGTACTGGCGAGCTGCATCGACGGGATCCGTCAGGCGCAAGCGGCCGATCCCAGACGGCAGCGGCTCGAGTGGAACCGGGTGATGCTCTTCGTGTGGCCGCCCGTGGACATCGCGCTCGACGAGATGAACGCGGTCGCCAAACGCCTCGTGCCGATGACCACGGGACTCGGTATCGAACAGGTCATGGTGCAAGGGCGCATCGTCGACCCGGCGACCGGACGGGCCGACGACGCAGTCGTCCGCTTCAGCTTCCAGGCCGGAAGCGGGCTCGACCTGACGGTCACCGAGCCGCCGACGGCCCCGATGCAGCCGCTCGACGACTACGCACGCAACGTCTTGGCCTGCCGACGCCGGGGCGCGGTGTACCCGTACGACCTGGTGCCGCTGCTCTCGAGAGAAGCGGGAGACGAGCCCGGATCGTTCGTGGAACTCGACTTCGTCGACGGTGAGGACGACACGCTCGTGCCGGTCGACCGGGCCCCGGGCCAGAACACCGCCGGCATCATCGTCGGCGACGTCACCACGCCCACGCCCACGCACCCCGAGGGGATGCGTCGTATCGCGGTCTTCGGTGATCCGACGAAGTCGATGGGCTCGATCGCGGAGGCCGAGTGTCGTCGACTGCTCGCCGCCATCGACCTGGCCGAACGCGAGCAGTTGCCGATCGAGTGGTTCGCGCTCTCGGCCGGCGCCCGTATCGCGATGGACAGCGGAAGCGAGAACCTCGACTGGGTCGCGGCGGTGCTCCGTCGGATCGTCGAGTTCACCCAGCGGCCCGCGAATCGCGAGATCAACGTCGTCGTCGCCGGCGTCAACGTCGGTGCGCAGCCGTACTGGAACGCCGAGGCGACGATGCTGATGCACACGCGTGGGATCCTCGTGATGACGCCCGACTCGACCATGGTGCTGACGGGCAAGCAGGCCATCGACTTCAGCGGGGGTGTGTCGGCCGAGAACAACCTCGGCATCGGTGGTCACGAGCGGATCATGGGACCCAACGGTCAGGCGCAGTACTGGGCGCACGACATCGCCACCGCGGTCGACGTCCTCCTGGCGCACTACGACCACGCATACGTCGCCCCGTCGGAGATCGGTCCGAGGCGAGCGGAGACGACCGACCCGATCGATCGCGACGTCTGTGCCGAGCCCCACCAGGGCGTCGACGGCGGGTTCACCACGGTCGGCGAGATCTTCGACGTCGCCACGAACCCCGACCGCAAGAAGCCCTTCGACATCCGCTCGGTGATGCACGCGGTCATCGACCACGACCACGCGCCGTTGGAACGATGGGCCGACATGGCCGAAGCCGAAGGCGCGGTGGTCTACGACGCTCATCTGGGCGGTCATCCACTCACCGTCATCGGTGTCGAGTCCAAGCCGTTGCCTCGAGCGGGCACGATCCCGGCCGATGGCCCGCCCACCTGGTCGGCCGGCACGTTGTTCCCGCTGTCATAGAAGAAGGTGGCGCGGGCGGTCAACGCTGCGTCGGGCAACCGCCCCGTCGTGGTTCTCGCCAACCTGTCCGGCTTCGACGGCTCGCCCGAGTCCCTCCGCCGGCTCCAACTCGAGTACGGCGCCGAGATCGGTCGCTCGATCGTCAACTTCGAGGGCCCCATCGTGTTGTGCGTCGTCTCCCGCTACCACGGCGGCGCTTTCGTGGTGTTCTCCGGCCGACTCAACGACGACATGCAGGTCCTGGCCGTCGAGGGCGCCCACGCGTCGGTGATCGGTGGCGCTCCCGCAGCCGCCGTCGTCTTCACGCGCGAGGTCAACGCTCGGACCCAGGGCGACGAGCGCGTGCAGCGCCTCGAACAAGCCATCGCGACGGCATCGGTCCACGACCGGGCGCGTCTGCGCTCCGAACTCGCAGCGAAACGCTCGGTGGTCCGCAACGAGATGTTGGGCGTCGTCGCAGCCGAGTTCGACGCCATCCACTCGGTGGAGCGGGCCAAGGCGGTCGGATCGGTGCACGAGATCGTCCAGGCGAACCGTCTTCGCCCCGAACTCGTGGCGGCTGTCGAGCGCGGGCTCGCACGTCGGGCGATGACAGGAGCGCTCGCCGAGGACTCCTAGGGTGTTCGGCCATGCGCCGCCCCTTCCTCGGAGTCCTCTGTGTCCTCGCGGTCGCATGCCTGGCGTGCTCGGGCGACGACGACGATGCGACGACGACCACGATCGATCCCGGTGCCGAGCCGGCTGCTCGATTCTGTGACGTCTACCTCGACTACTTGTCGGAGTCGACGTCGGCGAACCTGACCGCTGTCGAGGAGGCGGCCGACGACGACCAGGTCAGCCAGTACGTCGGGATCATGGAGTCCGACGCCGACATCGTTGCGATCGTGGCCGCCACCGTCGACCTCGACGACCTCGCGCGCGTGCGCTGCCAGCGCGAGTGGACCGCCGGCGCGCAGGGCGCTGGCAACACCGGTGCGGCCGCGCAGGCGTTCCTCGACGCCCTGGTTGCCGGCGACCCGATCGGCGCGCGGAACGTGGCCTCGGCCAACGCGATCGCCGTCTTCGAACCGTGGGCGCCCAACCCGGTCGACCCTGCGTCGGGCACCCCCACCATCGGCGACATCGACGGCCAGAGCTTCACCATCGCACTCGACGCAGCGTCGCTCGCCGAGTGTCAGGTCGAGACCGGCGTCGTGGTGGCCTGCCAGATCGCAGAGTGACCGGGCGCTTCCGCGCGGTCGGGTGGTTCAGGGCGTGGGCGGCACCATGTTCGCCATGTCGTCTTCGAGGTTCGCGAGGACGTCGTCGGCGATCGCCTGTCGCAGACGCCGCTTCGTGAACCCGTACGCGCCGCGGGGGAGCTGGCCGAGTCGCCGTGCGTGCTCGATCGCCGAGGACTCGACGGCGTCGCCGCCCACGAGTTCGTCGAGATAGCCGGCGTCGACGGCACCGGCCATGTCGTAGATCTCGGCCTGCAGGATCGACCGCTGGCGATGGCGCATCGACAGACGCGCCTCACCGAGTCGGACGCCGTACCAGGGCAGACCCATGCCGATCGCGGTCTCGTTGAGCCCGATCTTCGCCGGCAGGTCTGCCGAACCGATGCGGGTGTCGCAGGCCAGGCACAGCAGCGCGCCGGCCGCGAGTGCGTGACCGGTCACCGCGGCGACCGTCGGCTGGGGGTGGGTGAAGACGCGCATCATCAGCGTCCCGCCGGCGCCGACGAGCCCTCGGGTCGCGTCCGCGCCCTGAGTCATCACCGACAGGTCGAAGCCCGCCGAGAACTTTCCCTCGCGACCGACGATGGCGACGGCGGTCGCGTCCGACTCGGCCTGGTCGAGGCCGGCGTGGATGCCGTCGATCACGGCGTGGGATACGGCATTGGCCTTCCCGTCGTCGAGGCGGATGACGGCGACGCCGTCGTCGATGGTCGTGGTCACTGGTGCGGTCACGAGGGACATGGTGTCATGCGGCCGTGGTGGCGCGAGCCCGAACGGCGCTCGACTCCCATGTCCGGATCCCGCCAGACGTGGGGGAGTTGATCGGGCAGGATCATCTCGTGCACCTCGACCACCAGCAGTGCTACGACGCGCTGTGCAGCCGTGACGTCCGGTTCGACGGACGTTTCTTCGTCGGTGTCCGTACCACCGGCATCTATTGCCGCCCGATCTGTCCATCGCGTACGCCGTTGTCGCGCAACGTCGACTTCTACGCGCACCCGGCCGCCGCGGAGGACGCCGGGTTGCGACCGTGTCGCCGGTGCCGGCCCGAGACGGCACCGGGATCGAGCGACTGGTCGGGCGGTGCAGCGATCGTCGAGCGCGCGCTGCGTCTCATCGACGAAGGGGCACTCGACGGCGGGCCCGGCTCGGGCAACAGCGTCGACGCGCTTGCCGCCCGTCTCCTCGTCGGCGGTCGCCACCTCCGTCGGCTCTTCGCCGATCACGTCGGCGCGGCACCCGACGCCGTGGCGCGCAGTCGCCGCGCACACCTGGCCAAGCGACTCGTCGTCGAGACCGACCTCCGCATCGCCGACATCGCTTTCGCCGCCGGGTTCGGCAGCGTGCGCCAGTGCAACGACGTGGTGCGCGCCACGTTCCATGCCACCCCGACCGAATTGCGCAGCGATCGGCGTCGGCAGCCGTCGGGCCCCTTGCGGTTGCGCCTGGCGGTGCGGCCGCCGTTCGACGGCACCGCCTTGCTCGACTGGTTCTCCTCCCGCGTCGTCGACGGACTCGAGTCGGTGGGCGATGGTCGGTATCACCGATCGGTCTGCGTGCTCGACGAGTCCGGGAAGCCACAGCACGGCTCGATCTCGCTCGAACCCCAGCACGATCACGTGGTGCTCGGGGTCGATCTGCCTCCCTCGACCTCCCTGGGGTCCATCGTCGGTGGGGCACGGCGGCTGTTCGACCTGTCGGCGGACCCCGACGCCGTCGACGCACACCTGTCCGGCGATCCCTTCCTCGCGCCGAGGGTGGCCGAACGCCCCGGGATCCGTGTCCCCGGTTGCTGGAGTGGCTTCGAGGCGGCGGTACGCGCCGTCATCGGACAACAGATCTCCGTCGCGGCCGCTCGCACCCTGCTCGGCCGGGTCGTGGCCGCCCACGGCCACGAGGCGTTCCCCGAACCCGGCGACCTGGTCGACGCTCCCCTCGAGCGACTCGGCATCATCGGGCGGAGGGCCGACACCATCCGCACCATCGCCGGCGAAGTCATCGCCGGCGATCTGGTCCTCGACGGCAGCCTCGACCACGATGAACTCGTCGCGGCGTTGCTCGCGATCCCGGGCATCGGTCCGTGGTCGGCCTCATACGTGGCGTTGCGGAGCGGCGAGCCCGACGCCTTCCCCGCCGGCGATCTGCACCTGCGCCGGGTCCTCGGCGTCGACAAGGAGCGCGATGCCGAGGCGATCGCCGAGGCCTGGCGCCCCTGGCGCGCCTATGCAGCGCTGCATCTCTGGAACACCCCGATGCCTCTTCCGAATGGAGCCACACCATGACGATCCTCACCCACCGGACCGAGACGCCAGCAGGGGTGCTCATGACCGCCGAGCGTGATGGTTCGCTCGTCGCGTGCGGCTTCGCCGACCACTGGGACGTCCTCGTCGCTCGCGTCGAGCAACGGTTTCCGGACGACGTCTGGACCGATGGCGAGACGGCGGCATCGCGAGCGATCGACGACTACGTGCACGGCGACCTCGAGGCGATCGACGACCTCCCCGTCGACACGGGAGGTACGGAGTTCCAACAGCGGGTCTGGGCGGCGTTGCGCACGATTCCGCTCGGCGAGACGTGGAGTTATCGCGACCTCGCGATCGCGGTGGGCAACGAGGGAGCCATGCGGGCGGTCGGGTCGGCCAACGGCAAGAACCCGGTGTCGGTCGTGGTGCCCTGTCACCGCGTCGTTCGAGCCGACGGGTCGCTCGGCGGTTACGGCGGCGGACTCGATCGCAAGGTGTGGCTCCTGACGCACGAGGGCGCTCGCCTCGCATGACCGCTCGCCCGATCCGGTGATGACGGACACATGTCACGCAGACCGAATGTCCTGATGGTCCCGATCGGATCGTAGGGTTTCTCCGGATCGTCGACGGAGGTCACACCGTGTACATGAAGGTCGGACGCTGGTGCTATCGCCGTAGAGGCGTGGTGGTGGGCGCGTGGATCGCCGTGCTCTTCATCGTCGGAGGGATCGGCCAGGCGGTGGGCGTGGACTTCGGGGGTGACCCCGAGGCACCCGAATCCGAGAGCCGAACCGGCTTCGAGATCCTCGACGAGAACTTCGGTGGGACCGGTGCCGGCTTCGGCGGCACCATCGTCTTCCAAGCCGAGCAGGGTTTCGATGCCCCCGAGGTCCAAGCGGCGTTCACCGAGATCACCGACGAGGCGGCGGCGGTCGACGGGGTCGACGTGCAACTCCCCGGCGCGCCCGGGGCGATCAACCAGGTGGCGACCGATGGTGACCAAGCGGGGAAGATCGCCTATGCCCGGGTCGAGATCGGCGAGGACCTGACCTTCGAGGAGTCGGGCGAGTTGGGCTCGGATCTGCGCGAGACCGCGGACCGACTCGAATCCGAGGTCGACGGCCTGCGCATCGAGATCGGCGGCGAGCCGCTCGCCGGATTCGAGCCGCCGTCATCCGAGGTCATCGGGCTCGCGTTCGCCATCGTCGTGCTCATCGTCTCGTTCGGGTCCGTCCTCGCGATGGGACTCCCGATCGCCGTCGCTCTCGCCGGTGTGACCCTCGGCATCACCCTCACCCACGTCGTCATTCTCAGGAGGGCCACCCTAACC
>JAPKDO010000481.1 GCA_028822535.1 Acidimicrobiales bacterium | reverse complement strand
GGTCGAGCCAGGCGTCGACGTCGTCGGACCGGTAGCGGACGTGGCGCCCGACCTTCAGATACGACGGTCCGAGATCTTGGTACCGCCAGTTGGCGAGGGTGCCGGGCGGGACGCCGAGGCGGTCGGCGACCTCGTCGGGCCGTAGGAGTCGGTCGGTGCTCGTAGCTTCACTCATACTCCCAATAGGCCGCGAAACCGGGTGGTTCTCGCGACGGAATCTCAGAATCTCCGGTCGGGTCACAGACCGCGCCCGACGTTGACGACGTGGCGTTGCTCCTCTGCGTACGCATCGAACAGCCGTCGAGCGCGCTCGACGTCGTCCGCGACAAGGTCGATCGACGGCTCGGCGGTGGCGGCTGGTTCGAGTGGCTCGAGCCGGGTCGGGGACACAGGTGGCTCGATGCCCTTCGATCGGTACAGACGGTCCCGGTAGGCGTGGGCGGTGAGCGCGTTCGGCGCCTTGGCGATTGCCTCGGTGAGCGCTTCCTCGGGATCGGCGGTGCCGGTCGGGTCGGGGATGATCGCGATGTTCTTGCCGCGGCCACGGGTGAGGCCGACGTAGATGCCGGCACGGCTGCTGGAGGGCTCGATGACGCAGATGGCGTGATCGGTGGTGACGCCCTGGTTCCCGTAACCGGTGACGGCCCAGCCAAGCTCGACGTGCTCGGCCACGTAGGCCGCGGGGAGTCGTACCGACCCGCGCTCGGGGTCGCTGGCCACGATCGACCCGTCGGCCTCGACGGCCTCGACGGTCCAGCTGTGACGGTTGCGCACCGTTTCTCCGGCGGTCGTCACCAGCCCGGCGTCGTTGCGCCGGGTGGCGATGCGGTCTCCCGATCGAGCCCAGGTCCCGTCGGCCAGCCAGGCGGTTGCGCCGGTCGAGCTGCGCAGCCGCTGGATCTCGACGTTGATGGCTCGTGCGGTCTCGGCGGTCGTGGTCGTGACCGACACCGAGCTCCCACGCTCGGCCGCGTTGCCCACGATCGTGGCGATGCGGCGGGGGATGAGCGCCGGGTCGCAGGTCTGGACGCGTCCGTGCTCGACGTACGCCGCGGCGGCGGACGGGTCGCCTCGTCGGAGGAGAAGGCTGGCCTCGGCTTGCCACCGTTCCCGGAAGCGGTGGATCTGCTCGAGGTCCTGGGTCGGAAGCTCCTCGCACCACTGGGCGAAGATGCCGCCTCGTCCCACCGCTGGCAGCTGCTCGGGATCGCCCACGCATACCAGCCGCCACCCGTGGCGACCGACGAGGCCGACGAGCTGGTCGAGATCCTCGGTCGACGCCATGCCGGCCTCGTCGAGGATCACCGTCGACCCAGCAGGGAAGGGCAAGTCCCGGGACGGCCCGGACCGGTGGTCGTGGAGGAACTTGGCCAGCGTCCGGGTCCGACAGCCGGTCTCCTGCGCGAGCACGTCGGCCGCCCTGCCAGACGGAGCGAGCCCGATGACGTCCCGGCGATCGCGGGTGAGCGAAGCAACTGCGTCACAGACGGCGGTGGTCTTGCCGGCGCCGGCGGGCCCGACGACGAGGACCAGCCGGGCGTCGGCGGCCATCGCCTGGGCAGCGGCGTGCTGTGGCCCGAACACCGACCCCGTCGACGGCAGGACCGACCCGGCACCCCACCGCAGGAGGCGCTCCTCCTGCTCGAGCACGGCGTCCGTCGTCGCCACTCGTTGGGCGACGTGTTCGGTGGCGGGTCGTCCGTCGCTCGGCCGGGCCGGTCCGATGGTCGTCGGGTGGAGCTCGGTGCAACGTCCGAATGCGTCGGCGGCGAGGTCGTCGATCGTGGTCAGCAGGTCGTCGCAGTCGTTGGCGAGGTCTGCCGGGATCATGGTGGCGATCTCGCGGGCGAGGTCGGCCTGGAGCCAGAACGACTTCTCGGCCTCGACTCGGTCGATCGCTGCGGCGACGATCGTCTCCCGATCGAGCGGGTCGGCGAACAGGGC
>JAPKDO010000135.1 GCA_028822535.1 Acidimicrobiales bacterium | reverse complement strand
CGGCGCGTTGGACCTCGACGAAGACCACGGCCGGTTCTTCACCTGCTCGAGCTGCGGGACATCGCTCGAGGACTCGGAGTACGGGCGCGGGTCGCCCCAGGTCGTCAACGTCACCGTCGCTGCGCGGGCGCCGAGGCCGATGAGTCGCCGGGGGAAGCTCACCGTCGCGGGCATCGCCATCGCGTTCGTCGGGGGCATCATCGCCCTCGCCGCGCTCGAGAACGACGAGGCGACCGACCGTGACCGCATCACGCTCGGCTCGATCGTCGAGGAGACCGACGGCGACGGCGTGCGCGTGCTCGCCACCGGTCGCACCGTCGACGGCGTGGTCCGAGCGGTCTTCACGACGCTGGATGGGGACGACGGATGGTCGGTCGACGTCGCCGACACCGGATCGGCGCAGGCTCGCGCCGCGCTCGGCGATCGCACGGCCTATCTGCTCCTCGAACGCCAACTCGTCGGGCTGTCGACCGGCGACGGGAGCGAGCGCTTCCGTGTGGACCTCCCGAACGATCTCGCCTGCCCGGACTGCATGGTCGCGTCCGGTGACGACGGCCGCTACGCAACGGTGTCGCTGAACGGCGGCACGATCGCCACCTACTCGGGCGACGACGGTTCGCTCGTGTCCGAGACCGACGTCGGCACCCGGTCGTACTCGCTCGTGGTCGCCGGCGAGACCGTCGCCTTCGTCACCGGGGCTGGTGGTGACGTCGCGTTCGCCGATCCCGCCGACCTCCCCGGCGCCTCCCCGCTCGAACTCTCCTGCCCGCCGCCGTTCGTGCTCCCCGACGAGATCGACGAGGGCCCCGACCCCCCGATCGGCGACATCCTCGTCACGGCGTTCGACGGCGACGCCATCGTCCAATACGACGACTGCCTCGGACGATGGTCGCCGGACTCGTCGGCGCCGGTGTGGCGGAGCGACGGACTCCGGCCGCTCCACGCCTTCGCTCCCGACGCCACGCCCGACATCGTGCGACCGACCGACGGAGACGGGAACGCCGTGGTCGACCTGGCCGACGGGTCGATCCACCCGATCGACGTCGAGCCCACCGCGGCGCAGGTCATCGGGCGCACAGACGACACGGCCGCGATGGTCGTGAACGAGGACGGCGTCTGGTCGGTCCTCGCGGTCGATCTGGCCACGGGTGCGGTGCGCTGGCGAAAGACGCCCCCGGGAGACTTCTCGTCGTCGTATCGACCGGGGATCCTCCAGGAGCTCGGGCAGGGAAGCGACGATCTCTGGATCGCCGGGGCGGCCGGACCGACGGTGCACCGGGTCTCCCACGACGCCGACCGCAACCTCGTGACCGTGCAGCAGATCGACGTGCCCACCGGTGAGGCGACCGACGAGGTGACCGTGCCCTACGCGGACCCCGATGCGTTCGGTGTTCGGCTTCCCGTGATCCTCGGCTTCACCGACGTGGGTGTCGTCATCTCGCTCGACGACCGGATCAGCCACGTGGACACCGCCACGGGCGAGATCCTGGCCGAGGGATGAGGCCGCCGACAGGGCCGGGTGCAGGTGGCAAGCTCTGTCCCGCATGCCGACGACCTTGACGCTCTTCGACCCCGAGGACATGGACGACGCGCCGGCGCCGCCGCTCACCCGGGTGCGGATGACCGTCGCCTACGACGGCACCAAGTTCCACGGCTTCGCGGTGAACCCCGGCGTGTCGACCGTGGGGGGCGCACTGCTCGAAGCGCTCGAGCGCGTGCTTCGCCACCCGGTCGATCTCACGTGCGCCGGACGCACCGACAAGGGTGTGCATGCCCACGGCCAGGTCGTCGACTTCGCCACCACCGAGGGCGTCGACCTCGATGCACTCGTCCGTTCGCTCAACGGGCTGTGTGGTCCGTCGATCGCGGTGCGTGACGCCCGCGTCGTGGCCGAGGACTTCTCCTCCCGCTTCGACGCGACCTTCCGGCGCTACCGCTACACCATCCACAACGTCCCCCATCCCGATCCGTTCTCGACGACCACCGCGTGGCACGTACGCGAACCGTTGTCACTCGACCGGCTCCGGCTCGCATGCGACCCACTCCTCGGGACCCACGATTTCGCGTCCTTCTGTCGCAGGAACACCCGAGCCGACGGCACCGACGCACCGACGGTCCGCGACGTCCTCGACGCCCGCTGGGAGGTCGAGCCTGACGGAACGCTCCGCTTCTGGATCCAGGCCACGTCGTTCTGCCACCAGATGGTGCGGTCGATCGTGGGGACCCTGGTCGAGGCCGGTCTCGGCAAGAAGACGCCCGGGGACATTCTCGGCATCATCGCGGCACGCGACCGTGCCGCCGCCGGCCCGGTCGCGCCGCCCCATGGGCTCAGCCTCTGGGAGGTCGGCTACCCCGACGCCCCCTGACCCCTCGGTCGATTCTGGGTGCACGAATCGACGTGTCAGCGGCAGAAAAGGGAGCCAGAAGCTCGGGGGTGGGGTCAGGCGAGGGCGATGCGGCCGACGCCGGTGTCGCTGACCCGGCCGATGACCGCGGCGGTGTGGCCGGAGGCGGTGAGCGTGGCGACCGCGGTGGCGGCAGCGCCCTCGTCGGCGGCGCCGAAGAGGAGTCCGCCGCTGGTCTGGGCATCGGCGAGGAGCAGGGCGGTGTCCGGGTCATGTGAGCCGCGGTCGAGTCGCTCGGTGACGTCGGCGAGATTGCGTTGCGACCCACCGGGAACGACGCCGTCGGCGAGCAGCTCACGAACTCCGTCGAGGATCGGTATCGAATCGACCTCCAGCACGACGTCGACGCCGGACTCGACACACATCCGCGAGAGGTGTCCGAGGAGACCGAACCCCGTGACGTCGGTGCATCCGGTCGCCCCGGCTGCCCGGGCGGCGTCGGCGGCCTCGGCGTTGAGGCGGGTCATCGAGGCGACGACGTCCGCGAGCAGGCGGTCGGAGGCGAGGTCGCGCTTGATGGCGGTGGTCGCGATCCCCGCGCCCAGGGGCTTCGTGAGGACCAACACGTCGCCTGGCCGCAGCCCGGCGTTGGTGAGGATCTCGTCGGGGTGGACCTCGCCGACCACGGCCATGCCGTACTTCGGCTCCGGGTCGTCGACGGTGTGGCCGCCAGCGACGACGAACCCTGCCTCGGCTCCGATGGAGGCGCCGCCTTCGAGAACGTCGCCCAGCAGGTCGGTCGGGAGCTCGTCGACGTTCCACCCCACCAGGTTCAGCGCCAGCATCGGGGTGCCGCCCATGGCGTACACGTCGGACACGGCGTTGGCTGCGGCGACGCGGCCCCACGACCGGGCATCGTCGACGACAGGGGTGATGAAATCGGCGGTGACCACGAGGGCGCGCTCATCCGAGAGGCGCCAGACGGCAGCGTCATCGCCGGTCTGGGCCCCGACCAGGAGGTTCGGATCACCGGGAGGTGCTAAACGACGCACGACGTGCGCCAACTCGCCTGGGGCGAGCTTGCACGCTCAGCCGGCGCCGTGCGAGAACGCCGTCAGGCGCGGTGGCTTGCTCATCTGTGCGTGAAGCTACCCGTCCTGTCCCGACGTCGGCAGGGAGGCGGCACGTCGCGAGTCGACCGCAGCAACCCCGACGCTGCAAACCCGGGTTGGCGCATACCACAGGCCCGACGTAGAGTTGTCGATCGTGCTTGTGGGCGTCCGCGCCCGCGCAACACCTCGCCAAGCCCGTTCTCCACGCCCACTCGTCAGACAGTTCGAAAGTCAGGTCGCATCCGTGCGCACGTTCACACCGAAAGCCTCCGAGATCACCCGTGAGTGGTGGGTCATCGACGCCGAGGGCATGGTCCTCGGTCGCCTCGCCACCGAGGTCGCTCGGGTCCTGCGGGGCAAGCACAAGGCCACGTTCACCCCGAACATGGACTGTGGAGACCACGTCATCGTCGTCAACGCCGACAAGATCGTGCTGACGTCGGACAAGGCCGAGCGCAAGCAGGTCTGGCGCCACTCCGGATTCCCGGGCGGCATCAAGAGCCAGACCTATGCCGAGGCGATGCAGCGCAAGCCGGCCGAGGCTGTTCGTCGCACGATCAAGGGCATGCTGCCCAAGACTCGCCTCGGCGCACAGATGGCGTCGAAGCTGCAGGTCTACGCCGGCCCGACGCACCCGCATCAGGCGCAGAAGCCCAAGGAACTCGAGATCGACGCTCGCGCCAAGGCGCGGGTGAGCTGAAGGAAGCGCACGTGAGCACCAAGCCCCTCATCCAGTCCACCGGTCGCCGCAAGCGTGCCGTCGCCCGTATCCGGCTCCGCCCGGGCACCGGCAAGGTCACGATCAACGGCAAGGACTACGCCGAGTACTTCCCGACCGACGCCCAGCAGGCGATGGCGCTCGCGCCGCTCGTCGTGGCCGAGGCCCGCGAGCACTACGACGTCGACGCCGGTATCGAAGGTGGCGGCGTGACCGGCCAGGCCGGCGCCATGAGCCTGGGTCTCGCCCGTGCCCTCGCCGAGCTCGACCCCGAGCGTCGTGGCGAACTCAAGCACGAAGGACTCCTGCGCCGCGATCCGCGCAAGAAGGAGTCCAAGAAGTACGGCCTCAAGAAGGCCCGCAAGGCGCCGCAGTACTCCAAGCGCTAGCCGCACGGCCGGGCTTGGGCAGTGTGCTGACGTCCCGATGCTGAAATTCGGCACCGACGGCGTCCGTGGCGTCGCCAACACCGAACTGACACCGGAGCTCGCCCTCGCATTGGGGCGGGCTTCGGCGCGTGTGCTCGTGGGTGACGGCCCGCGTCGTGTCGTGATCGGCCGCGACCCGCGGATCTCGGGCACGATGCTCGAGGCCGCCCTCGCCGCGGGTTTCGCCTCCGAGGGCGTCGACGTCGCGCTGTTGGGCGTGGTCCCGACGCCGATGGTTGCGCACGCCTCGGCAGCGCACGGCATCGTCGGCGCCATGATCTCGGCGTCGCACAATCCGTACCCCGACAACGGCATCAAGCTCTTCGCGGCCGGCGGCACCAAGCTCTCGGACGCGACGGAGGAATCGCTCGAACGCGAGCTCGAGGCGATGCTCTCGGGCGACGACCGATCGGGGGCCGAACGGCCGGACGGCGACGGTGTCGGCGACGTCGATGTGGCCGACGAGGCGCTCGAAGCGGCGTATGTCGACTCGCTGTGGAACGTGACCGAGGGCCGCTCGTTCGACGGCCTCCACGTGGTCCTCGACTGTGCGCACGGCGCCGCGTCGTGGCTCGCACCCGACGTGGTCCGGGCCACCGGTGCCACCGTGACCGTCGCCCACGCGGACCCCGACGGCATCAACATCAACACCGACGCCGGCTCGACGGCCCCGCAGGTGATGGCGAAGATCGTGCGCTCGGCCGGCGCCGACGTGGGTCTCGCGCTCGACGGCGACGCCGACCGTTTGGTCGCGGTCGATGCCGATGGCCGGGTCGTCGATGGCGACCATCTGATCGCGATCCTCGCGATCGACCGCAAGGAACGACGTCGGCTCCCGCGTGAGACCGTCGTCGCCACGGTGATGTCGAACCTGGGGTTCCGGCAAGGCATGGAACGGCATGGCATCCGCGTCGAGACGACGAAGGTCGGCGACCGCTACGTGCTCGAGGCCCTGGCCGAGACCGGCGCCGTGCTGGGCGGCGAGCAGTCGGGCCACATCATCCAGACCGACGTGGCGACCACCGGCGACGGACTGCTCAGCGCGCTGTCGGTCCTCGACGTGATGGCGCGCAGCGGCCGCCCGCTCGCCGACCTGGCGGCCGACGCCATGACGTCGTTGCCGCAGGTGCTCGTGAACGTGCGTCTCGACGAGCGTCGCGACGGCTTGCTCGACGCGCTCGCCGCCGACATCGCCGCCGCCGAATCCCGTCTGGGGTCGCACGGGCGTGTCCTCGTGCGGGCGTCGGGGACGGAACCGCTGATCCGGGTGATGGTCGAGGCGCCGACCGAGGATCAGGCGCAGGCCGAGGCCGACTTGTTGGCCGACGCTGTCTGGGCTGCGAGCTGACGCGGCGGAGCCGCAGCCGACAAGCGACGCGAGCGGGGTCGGAACCGCCAGACTGTTGAATCTATGTGCGGAATCATCGCCGTCCTGCGCCGTCCCGTCGAGCGAACGGATCTGACCGCCGGTCCGATCGTCGAACGTCTCGACCAGGCGGTGTCGCTGCTGCGTTCCGCTGTCGACGAGCCGCTGCCGGCCACGATGAACGAGGCCGCGACCGCGATGGAGGCGGTGTCGACGTCGCTGCACGGTCCGCGGGGGGTGCGGCTCCTGCTCACCGATCTGGCAGCTGCGGCCCGCATCCGGGGGCTGGTCACCACGCTCGGCGGCGTCGTCGAGCAACTGGACACCGCCCTCGACGCCTTGGTGGTCGACGACGGCACCGAGGCGCGCAATGCCGCAGCCGTTCGATGCAAGGACGCAGCGTGGGCGATCGACCGCGACCGACTCCGGACCGCGGACGGGGTGGCGTCGCTCGTGGGTCGCGAGACCGGCTGGACAGCGATCGAAGCCTGTACGCAGATCGAACAGGCGTTGCGTTCGATCGACCGACTCGAGGTGCGCGGTCGGGACTCGGCCGGCCTGCTCGTGCTGGTCCGCGACCACGGTCTCGACCCCACCGATGCCGCGGTGTCGGGCCTGCTCGCCGGCCGAGACGACGACGAACTGCTCCGGTCCGGAGCCGTCCGTGTGGTGGATCGGGACGGCACCCCGGCGCTGGCCTTCGCCTACAAGGCGGCGGCCGAGATCGGCGAACTCGGCGACAACACCGCCGCCCTCCGGCGAGCAATAGGCGACGACCCGTTGCTCCGCCTCGCATTGAGCGGAGAACACGCCCACGCCGTCGTGCTCGGTCACACCCGGTGGGCCAGCGTCGGGATCATCTCCGAGGCCAACGCCCACCCGCTCGACTCGTGGGAGACGGTCGCCCAAGACGGCCCCTTCGTGGCTGCTGCGCTCAACGGTGACGTCGACAACTTCGCCGACCTGAAGGCCGGAAACGGGCTGAACATCTGGCCCGAGATCACGACCGACGCCAAGGTCATCCCGACACTGGTGTCCCGCCGGCTCGTCGCCGGCGACGATCACCTCGAGGCGTTCCGGGCATCGGTGGCATCGTTCGAGGGCTCGGTGGCCATCGCCGCCACGGCCGCCGATCGACCCAACTCGCTGATGCTGGCCCTCCGGGGATCGGGGCAGGCGCTCTACGTCGGGCTCGCCGGCGACGCGTTCATCGTGGCGTCCGAGCCGTACGGCCTCGTCGAGGAGACGCCGGACTACGTCCGGGTGGACGGCGAGACCCCGGCCAATCCCGACAATGCCAACGCCAGCCGTGGGCAGATCCTGCTCCTCGACGGCGATCGTGCCGGGACGCTCGAGGGCATCGAACGCATCGCCTACGACGGCACGCCGATCCCGTTGACCGACGCCGACGTCGTCTCCGCCGAGATCACCACGCGCGACATCGACCGCGGCGAGTTCCCGCACTTCCTGCTCAAGGAGGTCACGGAGTCGCCCGTGAGCTTCCGCAAGACCTTGCGGGGCCGTCTGGTCGAGGGCGGCGACCGGTTGAGCGTCGTGCTGCCCGACGACTCGCTGCCGGCCGCCATCCGGGCTTCGCTCGCCGACGGATCGATCCGGCGCATCCTCGCGATCGGCCAGGGCACTGCGCACATCGCCAGCCGCGGGTTCGTGGCGTTGCTCGAGGACGCAGCCGACCGCCACGACGTGCAGGTCGAAGCCGTGCCGGCCACCGAGCTGTCGGGGTTCCGGCTCCGGCCGGACATGAGCGACACCCTGATCGTGGCGATCAGCCAGTCGGGCACGACCACCGACACCAACCGCACGGTCGACCTCGTGCGCTCCCGCGGTGCGTCGGTCATCGCCATCGTCAACCGCCGGGGTTCCGACCTCACGGACCGTGCCGACGGCGTGCTCTACACCTCAGACGGCCGCGACGTCGAGATGGCCGTGCCGTCGACCAAGGCGTTCTATGCCCAGATCGCCGCCGGGTACCTCCTGGCTCTCGCCGTC
This sequence comes from Acidimicrobiales bacterium, assembly GCA_028822535.1. Classification (GTDB taxonomy): domain Bacteria; phylum Actinomycetota; class Acidimicrobiia; order Acidimicrobiales; family Salinilacustritrichaceae; genus Salinilacustrithrix. The sequence continues at coordinate 2,416 of JAPKDO010000135.1, read as the reverse complement.
GCCGAACAGTGGGGGGACGCCGCCGACCAGGGCCTGCTGCGGGCGATCCGAGATCTGCCCGATGCCATGGTCGAGACGCTGACGACGCGCCCGGCCATCGCCGAGGCCGCGCACGAGTGGTGCCCGCCGCGTCGCTACTGGGCGATCGTCGGCAACGGCACCAACCGGATCGCGGCCGAAGAACTGCGCATCAAGCTCTCGGAGCTCTGTTACAAGTCGATCGCCTGCGACGCGACCGAGGACAAGAAGCACATCGATCTGTCTTCCGAACCCTTGATCCTCGTCTGCGCAGCCGGTCTCACAGGCTCGAACGTCGACGACGTCGCCAAGGAGGTCGCGATCTACCGGGCGCACAAGGCGACGCCGATCGTCATCGCCACCGAGGGGGAGGGCCGGTTCGCGAGCGCGCTCGCCGTCCTGCCCGTCCCGGAGACGCACCCGATGCTGGCGTTCGTGTTGGCGACGATGGTCGGTCATCTCTTCGGCTACGAAGCGGCCCTCGCCATCGACGCCCAGGCGCTGCCGCTCAAGCAGGTGCGAGCGTCGATCGAGGACGCGCTCGAGGACGGCCCACGCGATGGTGAGCACGTCTTGGCGGCGCTGCGTCGCGCTTCCACGCAACCGGTGCAGACGTTCTTCGACGGGCTGCGCGGCGGCCGCTACGACGGGCATCTCGAAGCATCGACCGCGGTTCGTGTCTCCAACCTGTTGCGCTACGCGACCGGCGCCGTGCCGCTCGGGACCTACCAACTCGACCACGGCAAGGTCGGCACGCCGGCCGTCCTGGTCGAGGACCTCACCGCGGCGCTCACGCGTGGCATCGACGAGTTGACCCGTCCGATCGACGCCATCAAGCACCAGGCCAAGACGGTCACGGTCGGGATCTCCCGGACGGACGAGTCCTTGCTCGAGGTCGAGCTGGTACGTGCCGTGCTCGAGGCCGGCGCCCCCCGCGATCGTCTCACCTACGCGACGCTCCGGACACTGGCTGACATCTCGCCGGCGATCGGCGACATCGTCGGGCACACCCGCTACCGGATCGAAGGTCACGTCGAGGTCGACGGCGGCGCCACGATCACCGTCGTCGACCGGTCGGGCATCGCGCTCGACCTCCCGCTCCGTACCGAGTCGAACCCGGTGCTGCGCGGCACGAAGCATCAGGTGGCGGCCGAACAGCTCGTGCTGGTGGGTAAGGGGCGCAGCGATGGCCGCTCGATCGTCATCGTCCCCGAGGTGAAGGACAACGAGACCACCGGCATCACCCTGCTGCACGTCCGATTCGTCGACGCGCTGCCGGCGTCGACCGCACGGGGCGTGCTCGCCGGGTACCGACGTCGCCTGGCGGCCATTCGCGACGCGGTCACCGAGACCGAACCCAACTTCCGAGACGACCTGCTGGCCGAGATCCCCGTCGGCGACCTGCTCACCTTGCCGGTCACGGTGCTCGCCGACCGCTGGCGCGCATGACGATGGCGCCGGAGCCCGGCTGGTGAACGTCGTCGGCGTCGGGATCGATCTCGTCGACGTCGAGCGGTTCCGCACCTCCCTGCGGCGGACGCCCTCGATGATCGAGCGGATGTTCACCGAAGGCGAACGCGCCTACTCGCTCGCCGCCAACGACCCCACGGAACGGTTTGCCGTCCGGTTCGCCGCCAAGGAAGCGGTGATGAAGGCGATGGGTGTCGGTCTCGGCGCCTTCGGGTTCCACGACGTCGAGGTCATCAGAGCCGAAGGTGGATGCCCGTCGCTCGGCGTGTACGGCCCTGCCGACGCGCTGGCCCGCGAACGCTCGATCCGCGGTTGGCAGATCAGCCTCACCCACACCGCCACGTCGGCGGGTGCCGTCGTGATCGCGACCACGCAACCGTGATCCCCGTCGTCACCGTCGCCGAGATGGGCGCGATCGACGCCGAGGCGACCGACCCCGTCGACGTCCTGATCGACCGCGCCGGCGCTGCGGTCGCCCGGGCCGCCGTCGCGATGCTCGGCGGCACCTACGGGCGGCGGGTCGTCGTGCTCGCGGGCAAGGGCAACAACGGCGCCGACGGCCGCGTCGCCGCCGAGCGCTTACGTCGTCGGGGCGTGCGGGTCGTCGAGGTCGATGCCGCCGATCCGACGCCGGTCCTCCCCGACGCCGACCTGGTGATCGACGCGGCCTACGGCACGGGCATCTCCCGGGACTTCGTGGCCCCCGATCCCGGCTCGGCGATGGTGCTCGCCGTCGACATCCCGTCCGGGATCCACGGCGACACCGGCGCCGCCGTCGGGCGTCCGATGGTCGCGGACTGCACACTGACGTTCGCGGCGCTCAAGCCCGGCCTGCTCCTCGGTGCCGGTCCCGACCATGCCGGTCTCGTCGAGGTCGCCGACATCGGCCTCGACAGAGAGTGCGAAATTGTCCAACGCGAACTTCGCC
>JAPKDO010000480.1 GCA_028822535.1 Acidimicrobiales bacterium | reverse complement strand
CGACTACTTCGCGAACGATGTGATCCCGGTCCTCGAACGCCAACAAGGAAACTTCCGGGACCTCGACAGCGGCGTTCCCGCCGTCGGCATCATCGCCCCGATCCTGCTCGCCGTCGCCGTGATCGTGATTCTCTTCGGCCTGGCGATGGTCGTTCGTTCCTGGGGTGGTGACCGCCCCGTCGGGGAGGCCACTGCGACATGGAGTGTCGTCGTCGTCGTCGGACTCGTGGTCGTCGTGCTCGGAGCGGTCCTGTACCCACGTCTCGATGGTGGGCAGGAGTTGTTGGATGATGCGGCGCCGGCGTTCGATGCGGAGCGGGTCGAGGGTGATCGGGCGGGGATCACGATCGTGTCGCAGATCGTGGATCTGGCCGATCCGTTGGTGACGCCGAACGGTGGTGCGGCGGCGGAGGTGCCGGCGCTGATCGGCTTCGTGGCGGGGGAGACGGGGTTGGCGGAGGTCGATGTGGTGGCGGCGTTGGAGGCGAATGCGCCGAAGACGACGGCGTTGTTGCGGGCGTTGCCGTTGTCGGATGTGAACGCCGAGTTGCCTGGTCTGGTGGGTTTCTTGGGGGAGACGTTGGGGTTGTCGGCGGAGCAGGTGAATCAGGCGTTGGCGGACAACTTCCCGGCGTTGGCGCAGTCGATCGGTGCGTTGCCGGCGGTGACGGGTGGGTGGGAGAACGTGCCGGGGACCGAGTCGTTGACGCGCTTCGATGGTTCTGAGGTGACGACGGTTCCCCAGGTTCGCGACTACTTCGCGAACGATGTGATCCCGGTCCTCGAACGCCAACAAGGAAACTTCGACGAACTGGCGACGACGCCACCGATGGTCGACTTCTTCGCGCCGTTCTTGGCGATCGTCGGCGTATTGGTGATCGCCTACGGCGGTGCGATGATCGCGGTCGTCCGCTTCCGGCGACCCCCATTCCCGTTCCGACCGGTGACGATCAGAACGGCATGACCGGTCGCAGTACCCGCCCGCTCAGGACTCGCGCACCTGGCTGACCGCGTAGTCGACCAGGGTGTCGTTGAGCTCGACACCGTGTTCGGACTTCGCATGGGCTCGCACCTTGGCGAGCAGCTCATCCTTGGTCTCGGCGGTGGTCCGTGCCTTGCACGCCACCCCCGCGTCTGCACAACGGAACTCGAGCGTCATGATTGCTCCTCAGGAGGCCTTGACGGTGTCGGCAGGGGAGGAGACGAGACCTTCGAGCGCCTCCGCGACAGCGGTCAGGTTCGCGTTGACATCCGCGAGGACCGGCTCGATCGGCTCGGTACGAAAGGCGATGGCCCGCACGCCGAACGTGACCTTCCCGAGAGAGTCGACGGCGGACCGCAGGATCAACACCACCCGGAAGAGATAGAAGGCGATCGCACCGGCGAGGATGAGTCCGAGGGCGATCGAAGCGATGGCCGCGACAGGCATACGTAGCTCCTAGACCAGCGGGCGGAGGGCGGTGACATAGCGAACGGCGTTCCCGGTTGCCGTCTCGACCAGGGATTTGGTATCCAGCAACGCGGGGACAGGATCGAGGTTCCCGGCCAGTCCGACCCCGTGCTCGAGGATGTCGTCCGCGTACTCGGTGATCTCCACGCCTGCCCGGATCACCCGGTTCGCCAGCAGGATCACCACCGGCGCGACGACGAGCAACAAGATCGCGTTTCCGATCCACCACAGAACCATGAGCTGGGCCCCCTTTGACCTGTTGACTCCCATTCTGCCCGCGGTGAGTGCAAATTGCCACTAGCCCGGCGTCGACGGCGCGAAGGGACAATCCGGCGCGATACTGGGAACGGACCCGACCCGAGGAGTGATGGCATGAAGCTGGGAATCGTGGGCAAGGGCGGTGTGGGCAAGACGACGCTGTCGGCGCTGTTCGCCGATGCATTCGCTCGTCGGGGCCACCGCGTCGTCGCCATCGACACCGACTCGAACCCGAACCTCGGACTGTCGCTCGG
>JAPKDO010000134.1 GCA_028822535.1 Acidimicrobiales bacterium | reverse complement strand
ACCGCGAGGCGGCGTTCCCGCCGATGATCGACCCCGCCGAGCGCCCGGCGGCCGGCACGATCCCGTTGGTCTCGCGGCCCGAGAGGTTGACGCGGATCCCACCCACGACCGTGTTGTTGTGTACTTGGTAGAAGCGACGCCTGGACCGGCTCTCCGGGTCGGCCGGGGCGGACGACTCGGGCTTCCGTCCGGCCCAGTTGTAGGCGAGGGTCAGCGCTCGACCGGACAGACCGCCCGGCAGCCGTCCGATGGTCTGGCTCAACCGTCCGGGAGTCGCCCCGCGATCGACGTCCTCCATGCGCCACAACAACGCGTCGAGCAGGTGGGTCCCGTCGTGGTGCGCGCGCATGCCGTGGCTGAGGTGCAGGGCCACGGGAACGTCAGGACCGACGCGGTCCACGAGCCGACCGATCGCGGCGTCGAGCGCCTGGTACACCGTCAGCAGCGGGTCGTCCGGCTGCGCCGCGAGCACGGCGGGGTCGTGGCGCTCGTGCGTCGGGTCATGGACGTGCCACAGCTGATGGCCGACGCAGTGCGACTCGCTGAACACGGCGAACAGCGCATCGGGCTCGTCGTCGAGCATGCGGCTGATCAGGCGTTCCTTCCGCTCGATGCCGACCAGCAGGTCGTCGACCAACGCTGCGGTCTCCTCGGCGGTGCGCACGAGGCCCGTGCGGTGGTGGTTGTCGCACGGGGCGAATCGCTGCGAGTGCGGTGGGGCCGGCGTGCAGCCCACGGGGTGTGGGTCGACCCCCAGGTCGCGGAGCAGACCCCGTGGCGTCCACTGGGTCCCCTCGAGCCGATCGTGACAGCCCCACTCCGACACGAACATCCCGTTGAACCCCGCCGGAGCGAGGCTGTGTGGGATGTCGGCGAGAGCGACGCGCAAGCCGGCATCGTCGAGCCGTCGCCAGAACGGGATCCCGCCCTGGATCCGCGGCGACGCGTAGTGGTCGGTGTGGTCCCGTTCGACCTCGATCCAGTTCCAGTGGCGATGGTGCTCGGGACGGAGCCCGGTGGCGAACGTCGGCCAGGTCGATCCGACGAACGTCCCGTACGGGGCCTTCGTCGGGACCACGTGCCCGCGTTCGTAGGCAGCGGCGAACGCCGGCAGTCGGCCTTCGCTCATCCAGCCCTCGACCGTGGGGGTGTCGCACGCGTCGAGTCCGAGGTAGAGCAGTTTCAGGTCCGCCACGCCGCCACGGTACGCGGTCCGGCTCGGTGGATCAGCGCCTCGATGCGTCGCGCTCGGCCAGCAGCGTGACGGTCTCGTCCGACACCGGGGCGCCCAGGACACCCACGACGAGATCGACGAGGTCGCTCTCGAAGAGTCGATGGTCGGCGCGGCGGCGCGACGACGCCCGGCGGCCGAGCTCGTTGAAGCACAGCTGCATGGCAGAGAAACGGCGGTGGAGGGGAAGCGTCTCGTCGGGCATGGCGGCCTGCGCCATGCGGTCCCAGCGACCGAGCGCTCGGTCGGCGATCCCTCGTTCGCGCATCGCCGCAGGGTCGCGGACCAGCCGGGACACGATGCGGAGATAGTCGCGGCCGCCGTTCTCGCCCAGCATGGCGGCCGACGGCCGCACCAGCGCTTCGGCGAGGTCACGCAACCCTGGCCCTGCGCCGGTGTCGAGCGCGTCGAGCAAGGCGGACCGACGGGCGGCGACGAGCTCGTGGTGCGGCTCGAGGACGGCGAGGAGCAGGGCGTGCCGATCGCCGAAGTGGTACTGGACCGCATTGGTGTTCCGTTGTCCGGCGTTGCGGGTGACCTCGCGCAACGACACCGAGTCGACGCCCTGCGCGGCGAACAGCTCGCGGGCGGCGTCGATCAACTTGTCCCGGCCGGTGGTCGTGTCGCGTCCCATGGTCCTGTGACAATGTTACCGCACCTGTATTACTCTCTGCCACGCTCGTATTAGACGACGACCGAAGAGGGACACCGCCATGGCATGGGACTTCCAGACCGAACCCGAGTTCCAGGAGAAGCTGGACTGGATCCAACAGTTCTGTGAGGAGAAGGTCGGTCCGCTCCACTACGTCTTCCCGCACGCCGTTCGCCTTCCCGACCCGAAGGTCCGCGAACTCGTCCGCGAACTCCAACAAGAGGTCAAGGACCAGGGTCTGTGGGCGCTGTTCCTCGACGAGGAGCTCGGCGGCCCCGGCTTCGGCCAGCTCAAGCTGGGCCTCGTCAACGAGATCCTCGGCAAGTATCCGGCCGCTCCGCAGCTCTTCGGCGCCGCGGCACCCGACACCGGCAACATGGAGATGCTCGCGGCCTACGGCACCGAGGAGCAGAAGGAGCGGTGGCTCACGCCCCTCATCAACCAGGAGATGTTCTCCGCCTACTCGATGACCGAGCCCCAGGGTGGCTCCGACCCGAACCTGTTCAAGACCCACGCCGTCAAGGACGGCGACGAATGGGTCATCAACGGCGAGAAGTGGTTCACCAGCGCCGGCCGCGTCGCCGACATCTTGTTCGTGATGTGCACCAACGGCATGTTCGTCGTGCCCCGTGACGCGCCGGGCGTCGAGATCATGCCCGAGCCCCGCAACCACAACCACATCAAGTACAACGACGTGCGCATCCCGGCCGATCACCTCCTCGGCCCGGAGGACGGGGCCAAGGTCCTGGCGCAGCGGCGCCTCGGTGGCGGTCGCATCCACCACGCGATGCGCACCATCGCCCAGTGCACACTCGCCTTCGACATGATGTGCGAGCGGGCCCTCAGCCGCGAGTCGCACGGCGCGATCATCGGCGAGCACCAGATGGTCCAGCAGAAGATCGCCGAGAGCTACGCCAAGCTCAAGATGCTGCGGCTCTACGTCCTCGAAACCGCGTGGAAGATCGACCAGACATCGACCCAGGAAGCCCGGACGGACATCGCCGCCGTGAAGTTCACGATGGCGCGGGTGCTCCGGGAGGTGTCCTTCGACGCCCTGCACATCCACGGCTCGCTCGGTACGACCAACCTCACGCCGCTCCAGGACATGTACGCCGGCGCCCCGACGATGGGTCTGGCCGACGGCGCCGACGAGGTGCACAAGTCGACCGTCGCCCGTCGTGTGCTCAAGGGCTACCGCCCGCACGAGGGCTACTTCCCGCGCGAGTACATCCCGTACAAGGTCGAGGAGGCGTGGGAGAAGTTCGAGCCGCGCTTCCATGCCGACCCCGACCTGCGCAAGTCAGCCGAGGGTTGGAAGGAATACCTGTCCAAGCGCCGCTGACCGGCAGGTCCTTCAGCCGCAGGCCTCGAACTTGTCTGCGAGTGGTCCGACGCCGGCGGCCTCGGCGCGATCGCGGTACTCGGCCAGGCCGGGCTGGTCCGCCAACCAGTCGTACTTCGCCCCGATGGCGTCCGACGGTGGCTCGATCCCGTAGACGAACGCGCTGAACGTCTCGGCGAAGTCCTCCTCGGGGTTGCTGGCCGCATACGGCCCGAGGAAGCTGTCGTCGGTCGCGCAGCGATCGTCTCCGTCGGCTGGGTCGGGTTCGACCGACGGGTCGATGGCGTCGATCGCCGCCTCGTCCCAGAACAGGTCGATCCACTGCGCCATGATCGAATCGGAGAGGAAGCAGCCCTCGCCGTTGTCGTAGGTCGTGCACGACTCGGCGGACGCCTCCGACCGATCGATCTGGGACGGGGTGCTGGTGAAGATGTGGCTGAACTCGTGCGCCATCGTGAGCGTGGCTTCGTCGAGGTCCTCGTCGTAGCTGTCGAGGTTCACCGACATCTGGAAGGCGAGCCCCTCGTCGTCGGCGACGTTCACGAACGCCAGGGTCGTGGCCTCGGCGTCGGGGTCGTTCGCCACGAACCCGGCGAAGAGGGCGAGGTCGCTGAGCGAGGCCTGATCGGCGATGGTCCCGAGGTTCTCCCAGGCCGCGAGGATCGTGGGGTCGTCGTCTCCGTGGCAGCGTTCACCGAGCTGGCCGTCGACCACGTAGTACGCGCCAACGAACTGGACCTCGTCGCCCTCGCCGAGCGTCTCGGCGTCACAGTCGACGTCGGATCGTGTCAGCGTCTCGTTCCCGCCCGTGCCGGCATCCGACTCTTCACCGCCGGACCCGTCACCGGTCGACTCGTCGCCCTGACCGATCGGGTCGTCGAGGGCGAGATCGTCGTCGCCGCACGCGCTCATCGCGATGGCGCAGGCCAACAGCACGGTCGCGGTCTTCTGGAATCGTCGTCTGGTCATGCCCTCGTCTGCCACGTCGCTGCTGTCGGCTCGAAGCCCGGGCCGACGGGGTCATCGAGTCTGACAGCAGGGTCGACGCCGTTCAGCGGCAGCAGTTCTCGGCGTCGGTGTGGGCGATCGACGGGGCAACCACGCCGTCGACCTGCGAGATCTCGTCGAGCACCAGGCCGACCATGTCGACGTCGTCGCGACCGATGGGCATCTCGACGTGGAACACGTCGTCGGCGAAGCCGTCGGTGCGCCGGGCGACGATCACGTCGGTGATGTCACCGCCGACGGCGCCGATGCGCGACGCCACCGCGCCGAGGGCACCAGGACGGTCGGGGAGGGACACCTCGATCACGACGTGAGTCACGGTGATCGAGTTGAGCACATCGACACACGAGGTCTCGTACGACGATTGCGGACGTTCGACTGAGGTGCTCCCGACCATGGACGCATCGAACCAGGGGTAGACGTCCAGCGTGTCCCGCGACTGTGAACATCGCGTCAACGTGTCGAGTCCTGACCGCTCGCCGGCGGTCGCTCCGTGCCCGTGGTTACGATCCGGCCATGACGCGAACCGGACGATGCCTCTGCGGCGATGTGAGCTACGAGCTGAGCGGGGATCCGATCGCCACCGTCGTGTGCCACTGCGATCACTGCCAGCGCCAGAGCGGCGGCGCCTTCTCGCTCAACATGGTGGCTCACGAGTCGCAGTTGTCGATCGACGGCACGTTGCAGACCTACGTCGAGACCGGCGAGAACGACGACGGCACCTACGTCAACCGCAAGTTCTGTGGCACGTGCGGGTCGCCCATCGTCTCCGAGTTGGTCGCGACCGAGGGCGTGGTGGCCGTCAAGGTCGGGACGCTCGACGACCGCTCCGACATCGCCCCGGCCGCCGAGGTGTGGTGCGTCGACAAGCAGCCCTGGGTCGAGTTGGCATCGATCCAGATGTCGATGGACCGTGAGTGATCAGAGGACGTAGCGGTCGCCCGTCGCCCGCACGGTGATGTCGCCGATCGACACGCCCCAGGGCTGGTCGATCGCGTAGAGCATCTGCTCGACGAGATCCTCGGGCGCGAGCACGGCGTACTCGACGCGTTCGCGGTTCTGCTGTTCGGGCGTGGCCTCGCCCAGCAGCACGCCCAGGTACTCGTCCATGTTCTGCCCGAGCGCCCCGGCGACGGCCGCGGGGTTGACGACGCCTCCGCCGAGGCCGGTGGCGGGCACGCCCGTGGGCTTGACGATGGTGACCTTGATCTTGCCCTGGCTCTCGAACCGGAACGCTTCCGACAACACGTTGACCGCGGCTTTGGTCGCGCCGTACACGGCGCCGCCGGCGACCGGCGTGTTCCCGTAGATCGACGACACGTTCACGACGTGGCCGCGACCCTGGGAGATCATCTGGTCGTGGGCGGCGATCATCCCGTGCAACACGCCCTTGATGTTGATGTCGATGCAGCGGTCCCACGCCGGCGCCGCCTGCTCGTGATCGGCGATGAAGGCGAGGGGCATGATGCCGGCGTTGTTGACCATGACGTCGACCGACCCGAAGGCATCGACGGCCGCGCCGACGAGCGTCTGCACAGCGGCGAGGTCGGTCACGTCGGTGTGCACTCCGATGGCGTCCGCGCTGCTCGCGGTGAGTTCGGCGACCACCTCGTCGATGCCGCCCTCATCGACGTCGCCGATGACGACCTTGGCCCCACGTGCCGCCGCGCCCGTCGCCTGCCTTCGCCGCTGCCTACTACACGGGATCTCGCGTCATCTGTGGCTCTCCCTGCACCAGGGTTGGCGCAAGATCCGGGGGGCGGGGAGTTGGCGGAGGGAGTGGGATTCGAACCCACGGAACCCGCGAGGGGCTCGACGGTTTTCAAGAGCAGTTCCAGTGCCTGCCGAAGAAGCCCAGAATCATGGTAAAAGTGCAGGTCAAAGGGTGCTTTCTGAACTGGTCAGCGTGACCGTCGGAACCCGCGATTACCCGTGATTTGCCGCTGCCAGTGGTACCACAGTGGTACGGAATCGGAATCGTTGGATTAGAGCGTGATCGTGTCGACCGGAAGGTTCGGCGCTCCAGCCAGCTTGAGATCGGTGGTGACGAGCGGAGCATCGATGTGCAGCGCGATGACGACGTAGAGGGCGTCGGCGATCGTCAGATTGTTCCGCATGGTCCACGCTTCGGAGATCAGCGGCTGGACCGACACGATCTGGACCGGAGAAGCGAGTAGTCGGTCCAGAGCGATTTGAGCGAGCGGTGCTGGCGTCTGTCCGCTGAGCTCGCGTCTGCGGATCACGCCGCTGACCTCGACGAAGTAGTGCTCAGGAACCCACGCCACCGCTCCGCGAGGAATCAGGCTCTCGAGCTGGAGCCCGTCGGGTGACTGGAGGGCGATCTCAACGCCGGCAGAGGCGTCGAGTACGACTCGGTTCAACGCTCGCCGTGTTCGCGGATCTCCCGCAGGATCTCAGCGGCGTTGGCGTTGGTCGGCGACGCTTCGCCATCTTTGAGCGATGCGAGCCAGTCGTCGAAAGCACCCTCGGGGACCTCGTCGTTCATGAGCACGAGCACTGGGTCTCCAGTCAGGTCTTCTGCTCGTCGTGCCATGCGGGACAGTGTACGAGCCCGACTGAGCGGGTGTCCCCGCAGTTGACTCGATCGGTGCCACAGAACATTCCTTTGTGAGCGGCCATGGCCAGCTGGCGCGAGTGGATCGAACGAAAAATATCCGGCAGTAGTTGGCGCTCTACCGCCCGATCATGTCGCGGTCGTCGGCAGCGTTCAGCGAGTCGCCCACGAACCAAGCGTCGAGTCTGACGATCACCTCGTCGCGGTCGGCGCGCCCTCGGTCCTCCAGTGCAGCCCCGATAAGCGCCAACGTGCCCGCGTGATGGCGCACGATGCGGTCCTCACAGGATTCCGAAGCCGGGTCAAAGTCGTCTTGATGGTCCTCCCGCTGCCACGCCGCGAGGGCGGCGTCAGCCAACGCCCGTGGAATCCGCACCTCGACCGCCGTCTCCTGATCGAACAGGATGGCGCCGATGGCAGCCAGAACCGATTCGTCTTCTCGCCATCGGGTCAACTCGTCATCTTCTGCCATGGCGCCATCATGGCCGGATTGTCGAGGGCGGCAAGCCGAAGAATGGCCATTCTCCGGTGGCGCGGCCGCTGGTCATCCGGCAGTCGATCCGGCTCGACGAGGAAAGACCCGAGGCAGTGGCGAACTACCCGTCGTGCGTCGTGTCCTCGGAGTCGGGCTTCTCGTAGGGATCGTCTGGGCGGCCGTATTCCTGGTGGTGTGGCGCTCAACTGGCATCACCGATCGCCCCTGCAACGACAACGTGACGATCCCCGTCGCCGCCGCCTGTGTCGCACCCGGACCGAGCGTCTTCCCAGCGTTGCCGATCGCCACGGTGGTGGCAGCCGTCGTGGGGGTTGCTGGTGGTCGCTGGCGACGACCCGACGGTGCCAACACATTGGAAGCGCCGCACGCGACTGCCTGATAGGAGTGGACGGCAGCCGGACTACCCGGCAGTCTTCGGCGGTGACTGACGGCCCCGCTGACCAACCGTCCGGTCCCTCGGTCCACCGGCGAATGGTCCGGGAACTGTTCCGGACTGGCCGAGGAATTCTGGCGTGCGTCGCGGGCGCGGCGATCGTGGGCATCGGCCTTATCCGACTCGACTGGAGGCCAGTCGCCTTTGGCGCAGTAGTCATCGGGGCGTTCGTCGGGATCGCTTACTTGGCCGCGCTGGGCACGGACTGATCGCGTTACGACGGGGCGCGCCTATGTGCCGGTAGCCGGCGACCTCGGCGTGAGGCTCGCCGATCGTGTCGCCGCTCCGATCGCCCAGATAGGCGCTGCGATGGGACGTCGAGATTCGACGAAGAGTCGGCCTATCCGACGCGGTCGCCGACGGATTGGCCTGGCGGCGGGTCGCCCGTCAGGCGGATGAACGCCACCTCGTTCTCACCACCTGGCGCAGACCAAGACTCAAGCCATCGCACTCCGAGGACGTATGTCTCGTTCTCCCGGACATTCGCATCGGACCAGGCGATGACCTCCTCGACAACATCAGCACCGGTCACGTCGTACTCGCGGCAGTGCGCGCCAGTCCGATCCCAGAAGTACACGCGGTAGGTCGGATCGGACTCCTCCACGGTGATGTCACGAGGATCTACGAGATGCGGGTGCAACGCCATCCGACGATCTTGGCGCAGCCTGTGCCGCCCCGATCACCCAATTCTCCCGTGGACACGGCGCGACCCGCGGCCTGAACGGTGCCGGTGTGCGTCGGCTAGGTGGAACGTTGTCGGATTGATGCGGGCGGCATCGCGCCCCTGTCGCTGTCATCGTCAGGAAGGAGCAAGCCGTTGACCTCACCGAGTTCGGCGCTTCGTGGCTCCTCGCGAAGGGCTTCGATCAGCTCGATCGGCGGTTCATCGAACCGTTCGGCAGACGTTCGCTGGGGGATCCAGCGCCCGTCACTCGTTCGCCACACGTGCTCGTCGTAGTGACGCCCCGTCGTCGTCGTCGACGCCACGGTTCGACCGATGTACCAGGACTTCGTGACGGTCCCAGCTTCGTGACGGCTGCCTGGAGCTGTCGGCGGAGGAGTCCACGTCGGTGCCGAGTGGTCGTACTCCACGGGTGGCCTGCCGATTTGGGCATCGACGCCCCGCGCATCGAGTTCCGCAACGAGAACGTCCAACATCGCTTGTCCCATGGCGTGTGAGAAACCGCCCTTGGTATCGGCCCAGATCATCGGGCCCTCTGGCAGCAGGACTACGTCGGACACGAAGTTCGGCGTGTAGGTCTCGGCGGAGGTGAGCTCCCAGGCTGCGAGCTCACGCCCCTCTTCGTCGATGGTCGAGAACCGGTTGCCAGCGGCGTGCAGCGCGGCCGCTGCACCCTCCCGGTCCTCCGTCAGCAGCAGGAAGCGCGGATCGCCCTCCCATGCGTCATCGAACGGGATCTCGCTCGACGTGAAGATGTCGTCCGCCACGGTCACCGATGCCATAAGCCTCCAGGTCCCCAAACCGACACCGACAGCATCCCACGCGCACGCAACGCCGCGGTCCTGGTCGCCATTCGGCGCTTGGGAGGTCAAGAACCGAGACTGGCAGCAGAGTGCCGTTGCTTGGTGGTCTCGTCGCCAGCCTTGACGATGACCGCAGCCGCAGCCGCACCGATCAACCAGTTCGCTGTTGACTGCGACGCGAGATCACCGGCAGTAGTCGGCGCTCACGTGTCAGGGTGAGGACGTGGGGCTGGTGAAGGTCGGAATGGTGCTGACGATGCTCGGCGTCGTTGTCGTCTACGGGTCATGGGCGATGACGAGAGCCGTCGACACCGCCGAGAGCCAAGGCAAGCTCTCGGCCGAAGATGCCAGCCATCAGCGCAGTGTCTTCGGTCGGGTGCGCTACTGGTCGATTCGAGGACTGCTCGTTGCGGTCTGGGTGGTCGCGGCAGGTTTGGTTGCCGAAGTTCCCCGTCGCATCTAGCCACGCCGAAGTGCCGGTGGCCCGCGTCCCGTCGAGGTCGGACCCGGCGGCGGGCTACCGCACCGATCATCCAGCTAGCTGTTGCGCGACCCGCTGCTCAACCGGCACTCTCCAGCGGTGACCGGCAAGTGGGACAGATTCACAGAGAAGGTCATTGGCCCGGACGTGAACTGGTTCCAACGGAGCTTGTTGCGCCGACCATTCGCTGCCTCCGTGGTCTACTCCGCTGCCGTGTTCTCCTGGGGCCGGTTGGTCGGGGGGTCGAGCGTTGGATCGGCGTTCATAGCCGTTCCGCTCCTCGCTCTACTGTTGATTTTGAGCTTCCCAAGAGTCGGACTTCTGCGGCGCGAGCTGGGTAAGCGAGGGGTTCACCTGAGCGACGGTCAACCGTGGGAAGACCACTCGGGAGACGGTTGACCTGAGCGTGACCTGCTTGACCGGGCAACCGCAAATACGTGCCGTTAGTCGCGTCGCGTGATCGCCCCGAAGATCTGTTATTCCGCGCTGGCGTCTCAGATGGCGAGGCCAGGTCCGCTGGGGCTCGGCGTTGGCGTTCGGAGCATGACTTGGTCGGGAGTGGTGATCCCGGTCTCGAGCTCGAGGCGTTGGGCTTCGTGGTCGAGGGTGGCGAGGCGGCGGAGCGCGGTGGGGTGTTCGAGGAGCCAGGCCTCGCGTTGGGCTCGTTCGACGCCGAGCTGCTCTTGGGCGTCGTCGAGCACCTCGAGTTGGGCCGTCAGCTCTTGCTCCATCGGTCCGCCAGCGGATCGCCAGATCTCCCGTGCC
>JAPKDO010000479.1 GCA_028822535.1 Acidimicrobiales bacterium | reverse complement strand
ATGGGCTGCGTATCTGCTGCGCATCGCCAGCGCAGTCATCGTCGCCGCCACGGCACGGATCAGCATGGTCCACGTCCACGACGCCAAGGACGTGCTGGCCGCCGTCTCCTCGTCGATGCCGGTCGGGGCCGGATCGACCCGGGTCGCCGATCACGGGACCGATCACTGGGGTGACCAGGATGTGGCCTGGGACATCGACCGCGCCGGTCTCCTTCCCCTCCTCGGGTTCGCCGCCATGCTGCTCAGCCACACCTTTGACGGCCACACCGTCACCGAAGGCAACCGGATCCTCACCGGACTCGCCTCCGCCTCCCACGTCCTCGCCGCTTCGGTCTGGGTCGGCGGTGTCGCCGCGCTCGCCCTCATCATCCGGCGCCGACGACGGCGAAACGAACGGACGCACGCGCTCACCATGGTCACCCGCTTCTCCGTGCTCGCCACCGGCGCCCTCGCCGCCGTCACCGTCTTCGGCCTCTACCTCACCTGGGTCATCATCGACAGCCCGTCGGATCTGTGGGCCACGCCGTGGGGCCGGCTGCTGATCGCCAAGCTCCTCGTCGTGGCCGTGGCCGCCGGCTTCGGGGCCCACAACCATCACGTGATCGTCCCTGCGCTCGAACGAGCCGAGGAGGACGACCCCACCGTCGAGCGCCTCCGGAGCACCCTGCGCTTCGAGGTGCTCGCGCTCGCCGCCGTGACCGTCTTGACCGCCCTGCTCGTCCGGGCCGCATCCACCATCTGAACCGATGCTCGACGCCGTACTCGACCAGATCCCCGACGCCGCCCTCCTGGCACCGCTCTTGGCGCTGCTCGCCGGCGCCCTCCTGACCGTGTCGCCGATCGCGCTTCCCTCGGTGCCCGTCGTCGTCTCCGCCGTCGCCCCCGGAACGATCACCGAAGGCGGACGCCGATCCGAACCGCTGCTGCGATCGGCGCCGTCGGTGCTGGCGTTCGTGGCCGGCATGGACGGCATGCTCGGCATCTTCGGCGCGGTCATCATCGAACTCAGCGACTTCCTCACCCGCGCCGGGATCATCCTGCACCTGACATCGGCCGCGCTGCTCGGCACCCTCGGGCTGCGGTTGCTGTTGCGTCGGTCCAGCCTGTGCCAGCGGGCGGGCACCCTGCCCCCGAACCCGGTCGAGGCGTTCACGTTCGGCGTCTTCTTCGGAGTCGCCGGTTGTCCAGCGTGCGCGCCGATCGCCATCGGCGTGGGCGCCGCAGCCGGCATCGTCGCCGGTCCCGGCATCGCCTTCGCCGTCATCGCGGCATTCGTCGTCGGCCGCGCCGCCAGCCTGCTCGTCCTCGCCGCCGTCGGTGCACGCTTCCTACCGACAGACACCGACCAGGCGGGCTGGCGGCGCGTCGACCTCGTGATCGGCTGGATCTTCCTCGCGATCGCCGGGTACTACCTTCACCGGGTCCTCAGCGGCGCCGTCGTCACCTCCCTTCCGGGAGAACCGGGCGGCGGTCTTCCCTGATCCCGGAGCGATCCTCCTCGAGAGAAATCTCCTACTTCGTGTAGTAGCTGGAGCGTCGACGGGGTAAGGCGCTGGTGTTCGTACGCACGACCGAGGAGGACCCCTGGCCATGGCCACCGAGACGATCGATCAACCCGACACCGACCGCGACGACCAAGACGAAGGCGGCGGGGGGATGGGGATGCCCTACTGGCGGTTCGGGGCGATGATCGCGACCTCGACCGTGGTCATGTTCCTGCTCACTTACACGAACTCCTGGGAGTTCAGCCACGTGCAGTGGAGCGAGGAGCGGGTCTACATGGCCCTGCTCATGGGCGGTGCGATGGCGATGATCATGCTCGGCTTCATGTGGGGCATGTACAAGAACACCAAGATCAACTGGGCGATCATGGCCGGCGGACTCGGACTCGCGATCGTGGCGTTGTTCTTGTCGCGATCGCAGCTGTTCGTCGACGACGAGGCGTACATGAACGGGATGATCCCGCACCACT
>JAPKDO010000478.1 GCA_028822535.1 Acidimicrobiales bacterium | reverse complement strand
AACTGTGCTCATCATTGACGAGGCATCGACTCTCGCCGACCGAGATCTCGACCGGCTCCTTCACATGGCGGAGCGCTCGGGAGCGACCGTTCGGCTGATCGGCGATCCCGACCAGCATGGTGCTGTGGCCGCCGGTGGCCTGTTCCGCTACCTGTGCGCCACCCACCCCGAGACGACTCCGGAGCTTGCGACAGCACATCGAGTTCGGGGATACCCCGATCGTGAGGCCGCTCGACTGCTCCGCGACGGAAAGCCACACGAGGCGCTGGCCGTCCTCTCGGATGCGGGACATCTTCACGTCGCCGACAACGAGGTCGACCTCTACGTCGGGATGCTCCGCAACTGGTGGGACGCCCACCGCAACGGCGAGTCACATCCGATGGTCGATCGCCGGCACCACACCCGCCGCGTGCTCAACCGCCTCGCCCGCCAGCTGAGACGAGCCAACGGCGAACTCGGACCGACCGAACTCGAGGCGAGCGGCGGGCGACGGTTCGCAACCGGAGACCGGGTCGTGGCTCGGATGGTCGCTCGCGACCTGCACGTCGACGGCGACGCCACGGCCTACGTCCGCAACGGGGCGACCGGGACCGTGGTCGCCGTTCACGACGCCGCCAGCAGCGAGTCCGGTGGCTTGGACGTCGACTTCGAAGGCATCGGAACCATCCGGCTCCCTCGCTGCTTCGTCGACGAGCACGCCGGACCCGGAGGCCGTACGGACGTCGGCGTCGATCACGCCTACGCCGTCACCAGCTACGCGGTGCAGGGCGCCACCTTCGAACGGTCGACAAGCCGGATCGACGTCGGAGCGACCCGCTCCGAGACCTACGTCGACATCACCCGGGGCCGCCACGCCAACCACCTGTTCCTCACCCGAGCCCCCGACCCGCTCGACGGCGAGCACCTCCCCAAGGCGCCGGATGCTGATCTTCCCGTCGCCGTCTCCGATCGCCTTCGCCGCTCCGGCCCCGAGCGAGTGGCCCTCGAGCTCCCGATCCTCCCCAGAGGTGGACCACCTCGCCTCCTGCCTGCCGAGCTACCGGATGCATGGTCGAGGCGGATCGCCGTCACGCGGTCGGACCCGGTCCACGTCCGGCGGCGCCACGATGACGCACTCCGCCACGTACTCGACCATCGATCTCGATCGCTCTGGGTGCCCGGAGACTCTTCGCCCTGGGAGTGGGCGCTCGGCGTGGAGACCGGCCGGCGTAATGACTTCGCCCGCCGCGGTCGAGCGCAGGAACGCCTGGACGAACTGGCGATCACCATCGCCCTCGAACAGCTCGCTCCCTTCGGCGTCGATGACGAGTGGGCGACAGCGCAAGTGATCTCCGCCATCGCAGCCGGTGCCCCTGCATCGTCCATCCCCCACCTCGCCCGCGTCGTGGCACAGGTCGCTCAGTTCAACACCAGCGAGCCGGCAGGACCCGACGCCGTCGTTCCCCTCGCACAGGTCCTGCGACAGATCCCCTTCGATCAATGGCTCGTGCCGACGATCGAACCACCCGGTCGGCCTCCGCCGACGCTCGGACGATGACCACGAAACCGAATCTCGACCCCTTGGAGGAACCCATGACCCCCGAATCCCCGCCCGACGTCCTCACCGTCGAGGAGGCAGCCCAGATTCTGCGCATCGGCCGCAACTCCGCCTACGGACTCGCCCGGCGATGGATCGACACCGGCGGCGCGGAAGGCTTGCCGGCGATCCGACTGGGCCGCTGCCTGCGCGTGCCCCGGTCGGCGCTCGAGCAACTCCTCGGCGGACCGTTGGACACGCGTGACGATGAGCCCGATTCCGGCACAGTCATCTCGCTGGATCGGTCACGCCCCGCTCGTACCCGCTGACGAGCACACCGGCCGCAGTCGACGGAGTACCCCGGACACTCGTGCAAGCCCTTCGGTAGTTTGCCGGATGTTCGAGTCCACGCGCGACGAGGAACGGCCGACGGCGGAGAGGGACAGGGGAGTGACCA
>JAPKDO010000477.1 GCA_028822535.1 Acidimicrobiales bacterium | reverse complement strand
GTCGCTCGCGGCGCCGACGACCTCGACGTCGAGGTCCCCGAACTGCTCGACCACGGCGTCGGCGACGACGGCCTCCCCTGGTTCATCGAGCGGCGACTCCCCGGTCGCTCGATGACCGACGCCTTGTCCGACGTCACCGGACGGCAGCGGGCGGGGTTGTTCGAGTCGTACCTCTCCACCGCCCGATCGCTGCGACGGATCGACTACCCGGCCGACACCTACGGCGAGCTCATCACCGAGGAACCGCTCCGGTCGTCGACGTGGGCCGGCTACCTGACCGACGCGCTCGATCGGCAAGCCAGCGCGTGCGATCCGACGGCGTACCCGGAGGCGACCGATCTGGCTCGGACGTGGCGGAGATCCGCTACCGAGCCGCCGATCGCCCCGACCCGACGAAGCCGAGCCTCGTCCATTTCGACTACTTCCCTGGCAACGTCCTGTGCGATGACCACCGCATCACCGCGG
Source organism: Acidimicrobiales bacterium (assembly GCA_028822535.1). Taxonomy (GTDB): domain Bacteria; phylum Actinomycetota; class Acidimicrobiia; order Acidimicrobiales; family Salinilacustritrichaceae; genus Salinilacustrithrix. The sequence continues at coordinate 1,509 of JAPKDO010000477.1, read as the reverse complement.
TCATCGACTGGAGCGTGCTCGCCATCGCCGGCGATCCAGATCTGGACGTGGCACTCGCTGCCGCCTACCTGGGCGTCACGCCGACGGCGACCGCGGACGATGCAGCGTTTTGTCGCACATGGCTGGACGACAACGGCCTCGCAGACACCGCCGAGTTCTACGAACAGTGGGCGGCGACGTGGTGGTCACCACTCCACGAGGACCCGAAGATCCGCTCGTGGGTCGCCGGCGCACTCGGCCGCTGATCCGTGGTCAGCTCCGCGGACCCGACCCGTACGGCCGAGTGATGATCTCGAAGAAGTTGCCGCCGGGGTCGAGGAAGTAGACCCCGCGCCCGCCGTCCTCGGTGTTGAACTCGCCGGGCGTCGAACGATGCGGGTCGGCCCAGTGGTCCATCCCCCGCGACGTGATCTTGTCGTACATCACGTCGAACTCGGCCTCCGTCACGAGGAACGCGAGGTGCATCGAGTGGACCTCGTCCGCGGTGACGAAGTCGACGCCCACGCCGTTGCCGGTCTCGACCTGCATGAACGGGCCCCACACGATCGGTGGCTCGAGGTCCAGGAACTCGGCGAGGAAGTCGGCGGACTCGCGGTGGTCGTGCGCCGCCACGATGATGTGGTTCAACTACGGCTTCATGGGATCGACCGTAACCCCGTCGGCGCCCTCTCTGTCGACGACGCCCGGTCGAGACGGGTCACGAGGATGCAATCGCCGGCGAGGATGCGACACTCGGACCGTGTCGTCAGCGAACCCCGAAACGAACCGGACCAGCGGCGTCCTCGTGCTGCTGGCCCTCGCCTCGGTGATCGGGTCGGTCTTCACCAACATCGCCGGCCGCCTGGGCAGCCGCGGGTGGTTGTACGCGTCGATCGGGCTGGCCGTGTCCGGCGCGGTGCTGCTCGCCATCGCCGTGCGAGCCTCCCGGGGCGACGGTCCGCGCCCGCCACGCGACGACAGTCGGTACGTCACCCCGCCGCCGTGAGCCCTGGTCGCCGTCCGCTCCGTGGGAACACGGCGCGCCTCGACATGGTTGGGTGGGGGCATGCGTATCGATGTGTGGTCCGACGTCGTCTGTCCGTGGTGCTACCTCGGCAAGAAGCGACTGGAGAAGGCGCTCGAGGGGCTCGACTTCGCCGATGAGGTCGAGGTCCACTGGCGGGCGTTCCAGCTCGACCCGACCGCCGGCACCGAGCCGAAGGATCTTCGCCAGGCGATCGACCGCAAATACGGGCCGGGCTCGTTCGACGGCATGTCGAAGCGGTTGGGCGCCCTCGGCGCCGACCTCGGCATCGACTACCGGTTCGACCTCGCGCAGCGGGTCACCAGCGTCCCGGCGCTGATGCTCGTCGCATGGATCGAACAGAACGAGGGCGCCGAGACCGCCGAGAAGATGCACGACCGGCTGTTCCACGCCTACTTCACCGAGGGCGCGAACATCGCCGATCCGGCCAACCTCGTCGATTGGGCGGTCGAGGTCGGCGTCGACCGCGAACTCGCCGGCGAAGC
>JAPKDO010000476.1 GCA_028822535.1 Acidimicrobiales bacterium | reverse complement strand
TCCTCGGTCGCCACCGCAAGGTCCACCTGCCGCGAGGTGAGCACGGCACCTACGTCGCCGGGGACTCGTTCACGCCGATCGACACCCCGGTCGGCCGCATCGGTGTACTCGTCGACTACGACAAGACGTTTCCCGAGGCCGCGCGCACCCTCGCCGTCAAAGGTGCGCAGGTCTTCGCCGTTCCGTGTGCGTGGCCGGCGAGCCGGACGAACCGAGGCGAGACCCTGGCCCGAGACCGTCAACGGCGGCTGTTCGACCTCTACGACCGAGCCCGCGCCGCCGAGAACCAGGTGATCCTCCTGGCAGCTAACCAGACGGGCCGGCACGGCTCACTGCGATTCCTCGGTCAATCGAAGATCGTCGCCCCAGACGGCTCGATCGCAGCGACGACCGGTGCTCGCGCCGGACTCGCCGTGCATGACATCGACATCGAGTCGGCCACCAGCGCCGCCCGAAGCACGTTCCACCACCTCCGCGAACGTCGACCCGACTGCTACGAGGGCTGAACCGTGCGCGTCGCCCTCCTCACCTACTCGACCCGCCCACGCGGCGGCGTCGTGCACACGCTGGCCCTCGCCGAAGCACTGGCTCGCCACGTCGACGTGACGGTCTTCAGCCTCGCTCGCGGCGGCGACGACGGCTTCTTCCGATCCGTCGACCCGGCCGTGGACGTACGGCTCGCGCACTATCCGGACCGACCGGGTGAGACCGTGGGGGAACGGGTCGAGCGCTCGATCGAACTGCTCGGCGCTGCCGTCGACCCGAGCGAGTTCGACATCGTCCACGCCCAGGACTGCATCTCGGCGAACGCGGTGCCCGGCGGCATCCGAACCGTGCACCACCTCGACACCTTCACCACACCACAGCTCGCCGCCTGCCACGAACGGGCGATCGTGCAGCCACGCGCCCATGTCTGCGTGTCGTCCGCCGTGGCGGCCGAACTGCGTGAGGGATGGGACATCGACGCCACGGTGATCCCGAACGGCGTGGAGGCCGAACGGTTCGTCGAGGCTGCGGGAAGGGCCGGCACCGACGCGCGCGACGATTGGCGCCTGCGCGTCGGCGCCCCGTTCGTGCTCGCCGTCGGCGGCATCGAACCCCGCAAGGGCACCATCGATCTCGTGGATGCGATGGCGCGCCTCCGCTCCCACGTCGACGGCGTCGAACTCGTGATCGCCGGCGGCGAGACCCTGTTCGACTACCGCGAGTATCGAGCGGCGTTCGACGACCGCTGCGCGGCCACCGGCATCGAACCGATCGTGCTCGGCCCGGTCGCCCACGACGACCTCCCGTCCCTCGTCGCGGCGGCCGATGTCTTCGCGTTCCCGTCCACCAAGGAGGGGTTCGGACTCGCCGCGATGGAAGCCCTCGCCGCCGGCGTCCCCGTCGTCGTCCGGGACCTCCCGGTGCTGCGCGAGGTCTTCGGCCACAGCGTCGCCTACGCCTCCACCGCAGAGGAGCTGGCGGACGAGCTCGCCCTACCGCTCATCGGCGTACCCAGCTCCAACCGATGCGCACTCGGCGTCTCGCTCGCACGATCGCTGTCGTGGGCCGCCGCCGCGGAACGTCACGTCGAGCTGTACGAACGTGTGTCGGGCGAGGCTCCGTCGACGGTCTGACCCCAGGCGACCGCGGTGCGGGAGGACCTACCCTTGCCTCGCTCTGCCCCCGTCTCAGTCCTGAACGACGAACCATGCGGAGTCGGCCGGAGCGGATGCGGCATCGCTACGAGCGAGCCGCTACAACCGCTGCATGGCCGATCTCCCCTCCTGCCCCATCTGCACGCTCGACGACATCCTGATCGCCGCCGACGGCTACGAATGCGCGACCTGCGGCCACGAGTGGGACGCCGAGCCAGACGACGGCCTCGGCGAGATCCGCGACGCCAACGGCAATCTCTTGAGCGACGGCGACGACGTGGTCGCCGTCAAGGACCTGAAGATCGACGGCAAGGCGGGCGGCATCAAGGTCGGGACGAAG
>JAPKDO010000475.1 GCA_028822535.1 Acidimicrobiales bacterium | reverse complement strand
TCGTCCCGACCCCGGAGTTGCTGCGATCGCCTCGCACGCTTCGGCTCCCTGCCGGGATCGGCGCTGGCGCTCGTCCCGACCCCGGAGTTGCTGCGATCGCCTCGCACGCTTCGGCTCCCTGCCGGTCACACGGGCGACACCTCGACCGGGATGCCGTTCAGGACGGCCGTGCCGGAGACGGGGTCGAAGAGTTCGGTGTCGGCGAGGAGGTTCGAGTTCACGCCGGCATGTTCGGCAGCGACGGAGAGTCGTGCACCATCGGCGTCGTGTCCCCAACCGTGCGGAAGGCTCACCACGCCGGCCATCACCCGATCGGTCACCTCGACGGGTGCGGTCACCGCACCGGTACGAGATCGGACCTCGGCTGCCCCGCCATCGGTGAGGCCGAGCGCAGCGGCGTCGTCGGGATGGACCTGGAGCGTGCATCGCTCCTTTCCCTTCACCAGCACTTTGACGTTGTGCATCCACGAGTTGTTCGACCGCAGATGACGTCGCCCCACCAACAAGAGCCCGTCGTCCGGGCGATCGAGAACGGGGACGAGTCGGTCGGCCACGTCGGACACCAAGACCTCGGGCGCAAGGTCGATCATGCCGTCGGGAGTACGCAAGACGTCGGGCATGCGAGGCTGGAGCGCGCCGAGGTCGACACCGTGGGGATGTCGTTCGAGCACCGCCAGGCTCAGGCCGTCGGGCACCACGCCGAATGCATCGCCGTAGGGCCCGACACGGAGCATGAAGTCGAGGATCCGCTCGGGACCGGAACGCTCGGCCAGCGCATCGAGGATCTCGTCGCGTTCCCGACCACCGATCGGGCCGTTCTCGTCGGCCACGGCGGAATCCACGAGCCCGGCGATCGTCATGTCGTCGACCACGGACGGATCGGCCTCGTCGGGGGCCACACCCTGCAGGATCATCCCCAGCGTGCAGAGCATCTCCCACTCGTCGGGTTGGCCGGTGTCGAGCGGGAGGACCGGGGCGCTGTAGTTGGCGACGTTCCGGATGGCGAGTTGCAACAGGGCGACGTCGTAGTGGCTCTTCTGGAGCGCGGATGGCGCCGGGAGGATCACGTCGGCATGGCGGGTCGTCTCGTTCAGATAGATGTCGACAGCGACCATGAAGTCGAGCGACGCGAAGGCTGCATCGAGGCGGCCCGAGTCGGGCGTCGAGAGGATCGGGTTGCCCGCGACGGTGATCATCGCCTTGATCTGACCCTCTCCTCCGGTCTCGATCTCCTCGGCCATGCACACCGCCGGGAACTCGCCGAACGTCTCGGCCAACCCACGGACTCGGCTGGAGCGGCGCCCCAACTTCACGCCTCGACCGAATCGCGGGGTTCCCCGCGTGTTCGACGCACCCGCCGCCGCTCGGGTGAACATGGCTCCGCCCGGACTGTCGAGATTCCCCGTGCAGACGTTCAAGACGTCGACGAGCCACGACGTGACCGTGCCGAAGGGCGAGGTCGTGGTGCCGATCCGCGCATAAACCACCGCGGTCGGCGCAGCGGCGAGGTCGCGGGCCATCGAACGGATCGTGTCCGCGTCGATGCCCGTGCGGGAGGCGACCGCTTCGGGGGTGAAGGGCGCAACGGCGGCCTCCACGTCGGCGAGGCCGGAAACGATGTCGGCGACGGTGCCCAGGTCGACCAACTCTTCCGCGAAGAGTGTGTGCGCCATGGCCGCGAGAAGGAGCGGGTCCGAGCCGGGCCGGATCGGCACGTACTGCGTGGCCTCCTCGGCGGTCCGGCTCCGTCGGGGGTCGACGACGACGAGCCGCCCGCCCCGGGCGATCAGCGCCTCGATGCGCCCGGGCCAGTCAGGCGCCGTCGCGAAACTGCCGTTCGACGCGTAGGGGTTGGCACCGAGGATCAGCAGATGATCCGTGCGGTCGATGTCGGGCACCGGGGTCGTGAGCGCCTGCCCGAACAACAACGCCGAGGAGATCTCCTTCGGGCGCTGGTCGACCGTGGATGCGGAGAACACGTT
>JAPKDO010000133.1 GCA_028822535.1 Acidimicrobiales bacterium | reverse complement strand
CGCAGGAGCCCGCCACCGATGCCCTCGTCGTCCTCGACGATGAGAACGGTGGCGGGCTCCTGCGCGCGCTCGAGGGTGAAGGGCATCGGCCGATCTGGTGTCGCGATGCCGCAAGCGCTCGCGGCCAGATGCTCGGCGACGTCGACCTCGTACTTCTCGACCTGGGACTTCCCGACGAGGACGGCCTCGACCTGTGCCGTCATCTCCGAGCAGAACTCCCGACCACACCGATCGTGATCCTCACCGCCCGAAGCTCCGAGGCCGACATCGTCGTCGGTCTCGATGCTGGCGCCGACGACTACCTCGTCAAGCCATTCCGCCTCGCCGAACTGTTCGCCCGGCTCCGCGCCCACCTCCGCCGTGTCCCCACCGCCGACGGAGCCGCCGAGACAGTCCTCGTCGGCGATCTGACCGTCAACGTCGCAGCTCGACGTGCCTTCCTCGCCGGTGCGGAGGTCGGGTTGCGGGCCAAGGAGTTCGACCTGCTCGCCGTACTCGTCGCCCATGCCGGCACGGTGGTCACCCGAGAGCGGCTGATGGAGCTGGTCTGGGACGAGCACTGGTTCGGATCGACCAAGACGCTCGACGTCCACATCGCCGCCCTGCGCCAACGCTTCAGAGAACACGGCCCCGAAGGCAGCCGCATCACGACCGTCCGCGGCGTCGGATACCGCTACGAGACACCGACCGATGAGCCAGTGCCGTGAGGCGCCGCATCCTCACCGCCATGCTCCTCGTGGCCGCCATCGCCGTGACCGGATTCGGCGTTCCCCTCGCGATCTCGATCCGTGACCGCAACTACGACGAAGCCCTCCTCACCCTGTCCGAGGAGGCAGCAACAGCCGCCGTCGCCGTACCCGGCTCGTATGCACGCGACAACGACACCCCCGAGATCCCCGACCCGCCAGACGACATCGACGTCGCCCTCTACGACGCCGACGGGAACCGCGTCCTCGGGGAGGGACCGTCGACCGCGACGCCCGCGGTGCGGTCGGTCCTCGCCACCGGAGCAGCCAGTCGAAACCGGAGCACGCTCGAGGTCGTCGTTCCGGTCAGTGACGACGAAATCGTGGTCGGCGCCATCCGCACCAGCCAACCCGAACAGGTCGTGATCGACCGCACCATCCGAGCCTGGGCCGCCATGGGAGCGCTCGCCCTCGGCGTGCTCATCGCGGCCGGCGTCGTGGCGTCACGACGGAGCCGCACCCTGGCCCGACCGCTCGCCGAGCTCCACGAGGACGCAACCATGATCGGGACCGGCGGGCAGATCACCGATCGAACGCCCACAGGCATCGACGAGATCGACGCCGTGCAAGACGCCCTCTCGCACGCCTCCTCGCGACTGAACGACGCCATGGCCCGCGAACGCGCCCTCAGCGCGGACCTGGCCCACCAGATGCGCACACCCCTATCGTCGCTCCGGCTCCGACTGGAGACCGAACAATCCGCTGAGGCCGACACCGGGTTGGTCGAGGACGCCCTCCGAGACGTCGACCGGCTCGAACAGACCATCCAGGACGTCCTGACTCTCGCCCGTGACACAAATCGGACACGCGAACCCCATGCCCTCGCCACCATTCTCCGAGAGGTCTCCGATGCGTGGGAACCCCGAGCGTCGTCACTCTTCCGGCGTCTCGTCATCGACATCGCACCATCACTCCCGTGGGTCGACGCCAGCCCACAGGCCATCCGACAGATACTCGACGTCCTCATCGACAACGCGCTGAGTCATGGCGCAGGCGACGTCGAACTGAGCTGCAGTCGAGTCGGATCAGGGGCGGTGATCTCGGTGAGAGACCACGGCACGACCACGATCGATCCAGGCCAGGTCTTTGTGCGACGCAACGCTGATTCGGGCGGCACTGGAATCGGCCTCGCCCTCGCTCGTCGGCTGGCTGCGGCCGAGGACCTGCGCCTGGTCGTCGCCGATCCCGGACCAGGTGTCGAAATCCATCTCGTGTTCGGCCGACTGCCGAGTCGAGACGCCCTCGACACCTGAAGCCCGCCACCGCGGCTCGCATCAGTTGAGGCGGGGGTCCGAATCCTTCGAGACCCTGAGGTCGATGTAGCGCACGTCATCGAAGCGCTCCGACGTAGGCGTGGGCCGGCGGCGCCCGCCGAGCCGAGCGATGAGCCGAGCAGCCGTCGCGACCACGAACAGGATCGCGACGACCACCAGGCCGGCGGCGAAGGCGACCGTCGCGGCGATGACGATGCCGACGGCGGCCGTGGCAACCGCGATACGGGTCGAGAGCGGGAGGCGTTCGGGAACCGGAAGGGATCCGAGGTCGAACGTCGGCTGGGGACGGAGTGGGGTCTGGGAACTGGTCATGGCGTCATCGTCCACCCGTGCGACTGAACCGACGCTGAAGAACTCGCGACCGCTCGCGTTCAGCGTGGATTCAGCGGGCGAAGGCCGGCGTTCAGGTTGCCGGCCGGATGATCACGACAGTTCGTCTCACCACCTCGATCAAGGAGCAACTGTCATGGCACTCACCTTCGAGCATCCGGTCATCGACCTCCGCTCGACACAACCGACACCGACCGACTCGCCGATCACGCCGAGTCCGGCCGCCATGGCGGCCGGACTCGTCCAAGCCATCCGCCCCTATCAGTGGGCCAAGAACGGCGCGGTGCTGCTCGTTCCCGGGCTCGTGATCCTCAGCCTCGGCGTCGGCGGCATCATCGCTGCGCTCGGCGCAGTCGTGGCGTTCTGCCTGGCGGCGAGCAGCGTCTACCTCCTCAACGACGTCGTCGACCGCGAGCGCGACCTCGAGCACCCGGGCAAACGCAACCGGGCCATCGCCGCCGGTCTCGTGTCGCCGGAGCTCGCTCTGGGTACCGCAGGCACCGCCGCCCTCGTCGCCGTCGCCGTCGGCACCACGATCGCTCCTGCGCTCAGTATCGTCGTGGCCAGCTACCTGGCACTGACAGCGGCCTACTCGCTCGGCCTCAAGCACGTCCCGTACGTCGATGTCGGTGTGCTCGCCGCCGGGTTCGTGCTCCGGGTGCTGGCCGGTGCCGTGGCCATCGGAGCCGTCGCGTCACCGCTGCTCCTCACCGGCGTGTTCGCCGGCGCGGTGTTCATCGCACTCGGCAAGCGCCGGTCCGAGCTCGTCCTCCTCGGCGACCAAGCGTCGGCTCACCGGGCGGCGCTGGGCACCTACACCATCGACACGATCGACACCGGGCTATGCATCGCCGAGAACGTCACGGTCATCGCCTTCGCCGCATGGATCCTCCTCGCCATCGCCGGACCGATCGGCGTGCTCGCCGCGGTCGCCGGTGGTGTGAGCCTCCACGGAGTACTCGACGCCTATCGGCGGGTGATGCTCGACGGTGGCGGAGGGGACCCCACACGCGACCTCCTGACCAGTCCGCTCGTCCTGTCCAGCCTCGCGACCACCGGCGTCATCGCCGCCACCACCGGGATGTTCGCATGAGGCTCACCACCCCCACCGAAACCGGACTTCCGCACGACCTGCGAGGCGGACAGCGCACCTGGCCGGTCACCGCCACCACCATCTCCGGATGGGGGCGAACCAACCCCGTCCGCAGCGCCGTTCACCATCCCACCGACCACGCGGAACTCGAAGCTGCCGCAGGTATGGGGCCGACGGTCGCGCGGGGAAGCGGACGTTCCTACGGTGACGCCGCCCAGAACGCGGGTGGCGGCGTGATCGACACACAAGCTGTCAACCGCATCCACCACTTCGACGAGCAGACCGGCGTCATCACCATCGACGCCGGAATCACCGTCGACACACTCCTCCACGCCACCGTGCCCCACGGTTGGTTCATCGCCGTCACGCCAGGCACCAGCCAAGTCACGGTCGGTGGCGCCATCGCCGCGGACATCCACGGCAAGAACCACCACCACGACGGCTCGTTCTGCGACCACGTCACCGCCATGACCGTCCGCACCGGTCGAGGCACCGAGCACCTCACCCCCTCGGGAACCCCGGAAGAGTTCTGGGTCACCGCCGGCGGCATGGGACTCACCGGCGTGATCCTCCACGCAACGTTGCAGCTCCGCCCGGTGGAGAGCCCGTTCATCACCGCTACCACGACCCGGCACCCTGATCTCGAGTCACTCATGGCGGCGCTCGACGTCGCCGACCGCGCCGCTGGCTACAGCGTGGCGTGGCTCGACGGACTCGCGACCGGCCGCCATCTCGGCCGCGGACTGGTCATCACCGGCGACCACAGCACCCGCCAGCAGGTCGAGGACAGCCCGCGACCAGCCACGCCGGGGGCAGCGAATCGCTCCCGCTCGATGCCCCCGGTCGCGCTGCCGATCGTCAACCCCATCATCGCCAGAGGCTTCAACGTCGCCTGGTACCGCCTCCACCGACCGAGCAAGCAGATCGTTCCCTACCAGTCGTTCTTCCACCCCCTCGATTCCGTGAGCAACTGGAACCTCCTCTACGGACGAGGCGGGTTCGTCCAGTGGCAGATCGTCGTCCCCGACGAAGCGGCGCTGTTCATCAGTGATGCACTCACCGAACTCGCTCTGACCAGAGCGGGATCGTTCCTCTCCGTCCTCAAGCGATTCGGACCCGGGAACCCGTCGCCCCTGTCGTTCCCCATGCAGGGGTGGACGCTCGCCGTCGACATCCCGACCCGCGCACCAGGGCTGGACGGACTCCTCCGCTCGCTCGACAGACGGGTTGCCGCAGTCGGTGGCCGCGTGTACCTCGCCAAGGACTCCCGCCTCGACCCACCCCTCGTCGACGCCATGTATCCACGCCTCGACGAGTGGCGAGGCACCCGAGACGAGATGGACCCCGACGGACAGTTCCGATCCGACCTGTCCCGACGCCTCCACCTCACCCACAACAAACTCCCGTCAGGAGCACTCCGATGAACAACGCCTTCAACATCCCCGAACGCGCCCTCGTGCTCGGCGCGAACTCCGACATCGCCCGATCGACGACACTCGCCCTGGCCTCTGCGGGCACCACCGAGTTCGTGCTGGCCTCACGACGACCCGGCGACCTGCGGCCCCTCGCCCACCGCCTCCGCGCCGCGGGAGCCGACCTCGTCGAGACCGTCGAATTCGACGCCACCGAACTCGACACACACCACAACTTCGTCTCGGCGACCTGGGAACGACACGAGCACATCGACCTGACATTTGTCGCCTTCGGCGAACTCGGCCTCCACAGCGGGGCAGTGCACACCGCCATGACCAACTACGTCGGCGCCGTTTCGATCCTCGAGGAGATCCGCAGCCGCCTCCAGCGACAGGGCACAGGAACGGTCGCCGTTGTGTCCAGCGTCGCCGCGGAACGACCCAGAGCCGACAACTACGTCTACGCATCCACCAAGGCCGGTCTCGACAGCTACACCCGCGGGCTCGCCGACGTCCTCGCACCGACGATCCACGTCATGGTCGTCCGACCCGGCTTCGTACGATCGAAGATGACTGCCGGTCTGGACCCCGCGCCCTTCTCCGTCGACCCCGACGACGTCGCTGCCGACATCGTCGCCGGCCTCCGCAGGAGGTCTCCGATCGTGTGGTCACCCCCGATCGTGCGCGGCGTGATGAGCACCCTTCGTCACCTCCCCGGCCCCGTCCACCGCAAGATCACCCAACACACGACATCCACGCCAAAGAGCACCATCACCGACGCCTTCCGATGAGCAACGCCGACACCCTGACCCCAACCCGCCGCGCCAACCCCGCGGCACCGGGCACACAAGAACCGTCCCGACCCGGGTGGTTCGTCAACGGCCTCGTCCGATGGTGCCGGCGACTGCTCCGCCTCCTCGTCGTCCTCGGCGTCGCCGCCACCGCCGAGTGGGCGGGTATCCCAGCACTCGTCGCCGTGCCCGCCGCCGTGACCATCGGCGTCATCTCGTTCCGATGGGGACTGCTGCGCGTCGATGAGCAACCCCGGCCGTCCACCCAGACCTTCTTCGTGCTGTCGATGCTCTTCCTTGCTGCGACGGCATGGTCGTTCACCGGCGCGATGACCGCGGCTGGAGCCGCCCCGTTCGATGTCCGCACCGGAGACTGGATGAGAGACCACCACCTCAGCCCGATCGTCGATGTCATGGAACAGCGGCTCTATGGCCAGGGCGCACCCGGCAACGGAGACGTCGCCCAGGAAGACCTCCCCGTGCGCATCGCCAACGTGGCCGCCGCACCCACCGCCGCCACGTCGACGGCAGCGCCCGACACGCCTGCCACGCCGATGACGCCTCCGACCGCCGGGCCGCTGATCGACACCACGCTCGCCGGAGAAGGCCAGTGGATCCCGAGCCGCCGAACCATCGGGGGCACACCCGCCACCTACACCACCTTCGTGCGCCCGGACGCCGACCACTCCAGTGCCGTGGCCGCCGCCGTGTACCTCGACCCGACCACGACGAAGCTCGTCTACGTCCCGGGCACCGACGAACCTGCCGGCTCCAACTGGGCATGGAACTCGGGCATCCCCCGATCCGAACGCGACGGACTGATCGCCGCGTTCAACTCGGGCTGGAAGTTCAAGGACATTCCCGGAGGCGTCTACACCGAGGGCAAGACCCCGGTGCCACTCATCGACGGGCAGGCATCGATCGTCATCTACCGCGACGGACACACCGACATCGGCACCTGGGGCACAGACCTCTCCATGACCCCCGACGTCGTGTCCGTCCGACAGAACCTCGAACTCGTGGTCGACAACGGCAAGCTCGTCGACGGCCTCGCCACCAGCATCGATGGACAATGGGGCAAACGGAAGTACCAGATCCAATACACGAGACGCTCCGGACTCGGCATCTCCGACACCGGCGCCCTCGTCTACGTCGCCGGCGACGATCTCACCACGGAAACACTCGCCGCCGCCCTGCACCAGGTCGGTGCAGTGCGAGGCATGGAACTCGACATCCACAGCCGGCACCCGACGTTCAACATCTTCGATCCCACGTCGAACTCGGGGAGCGGCGTCACCTCAGCCAAGCTCTATCCGAGCATGCCGCGCGACGCCACCCGTTACCTGTCCCCGGACCAACGGGACTTCTTCGCCGTGGTCGCCCGATGACCAGCCCGCAGCCATTCGCACCCACCGGACCCGTCGCCGCGTTCGACTTCGACGGCACCCTCACCCACGGCGACACTCTGCTCCCCTACCTGCGACGAGTCGTCGGTGCCCGACGACTCGCCCGAGGACTCGCCAGCGCCGCCTGGGCCGGCCGAAACCGGAGTGAGGAAGGTCGAGCAGCAGCCAAGGAGGCGCTCCTACGAGCAACGCTCGAAGGCATCCCCACCGTCGAGCTCGCAGCCGCTGGCCGAGCCCACGCCGACGAGCTACTCGGCTCCGGACTCCGCCCCCAGCTCGTCTCCCGGCTCGGCGAGCACCGAGCGCGGGACACCGAGTCGTCATCGTCTCCGCCAGTCTCGACTTCTACCTCGAGCCCATCGCCACCTACCTCGGAGCGGAACTCATCTGTTGCCGGCTCGGGACCTACACCAGCGGTCGCTGCAACGGTCGACTCCTCGGACCCAACATCCGCGGGGATGTCAAAGCAGAACGACTCCGCGACCTCCTCGGCCCGAACCTTCCCACGATCTACGCCTACGGCAACGACCTCACCGGCGACGCCGCCCTGCTCGATCTCGCCGACCACCCCTACCTGATGCGCGACGGCGGATTCACGCCGATCACGCTCGAAGCGACACCGCACCGCGACCGGAATGTCCAGTGAGACGACTCGTGGTCCTCACCATTGGAGCCGTCCTCACCGCGACGGCGTGCTCAGCGGGCGGCAGGACATCGAGCGCCCCGACGTCCGCTCGCAACGAGTCCGCGGCCACTGCCGCGAGCGGCTGCACCATGAGCCAGCCCGTCGACGATGACCTCGTCATACCCAGCGCGATCTACCGCGGCGACCAACGAGTTCGCGTCCACTTCACCCCGTGCACGCTCGACCAGCCCGAGCCCGTCGCCATCCTCTACTTGCTCCACGGGGCCGGAGCCGACGAGACCCAATGGTCCGACGTCGGCGTCTTCGACGCCGCCGACACCGCCGTCATCCGAGGAGATCTCGCCCCGACCGTCATCGTGCTCCCCGACGCCCTCCCGACTTTCTCCTGCGCCGAATGCGCCAGCAACTACCGACACCATCTCCTCGACGAGATCGAACCACGGATCGCCAAGCTCGCCCCGCTCGACACCGCCCGACGTGCCATCGGGGGCATCTCGCGCGGCGGCGGCATGGCACTGCGCGTTGCCGGCGCCCATCCAGGCGACTTCGTCGCCGTCGGCGGACACAGCTCCGTCGACGTACCCGCCGACACCCTCGCTGCAGTTGCCGACGCGCGCCTCCCGGTCCGACTCGACGCCGGCCACGACGATTCCCTCCTCGCCACTAGCCAACAGATGGCTCGGGCACTCGAATCCGACGGTGGTGACGTTGAGCTCGTCGAGTCGCACGGGGGGCACGACCGGCCGTACTGGCGGGACCACGTCACCGACTACATCGCGTTCTACGCCGAGCACCTCGGCGCGTCATCCCGATGAAGATCAGACCAGCAGCGCAACGCCGATGAATCCCACGTATCCCGCCAGCAGAACGAAACCGTCGGATCGATCGAGTCGCCCTCGACGACGCGCAGCCAGGGCCAAGACGACCACGAGCGACAGGACCATGGCGACCATCGGCACCTGGAGCGGCGAGACATCGCCCAGCCGTAGCGGCGTGATCAGCGCAGCGGCGCCGAGCGTCATGGTCGAGTTGTACGCGTAGGAGCCGACGACGGCGGCGACCACTGCCTCCGACATCCCCCGCCGCGCGGTCGACCACGCCAGGACGACCAGCTCGAACGCGGTGGCGAAGCCCACCAACGTCACCGACAGCCGTGCCTGGTCGGCCTCGACACTGGTGAATCGCCGCACCGCCTCGACCAACACTGTTGCGCCGACGACGATGGCGAGCGTTCCCACAAGGACCAGGACCAACTCGTGGCCGACGCGACCGGAGGCGCCCGACTCGAGCGCCTCCTCGATCTCGGCCGTCTCCCCGAGGGACGGTGGACGACGCTCCCGCACCCAGATCGTCGCTACGTAGGCGATGTACGCGGCGACCAGTAGCGCTCCCTCGGTCCTTCCGACAGACCCGTCCCAGGCGAATGCCACCGCCAACAAGCCCGTCGGCAGCGCCAGGAGTGCGTAGCGCCGGACCCGAGGCGGGAACGGCAACGGCGCCAGCACCGCACCCACCGCGAGGGCGACCAGACAGATCGCGACGTTCGCGCCGATCACGTCGCCGAAGGCGACCGCCGGCACATCGCGGACTCCAGCGCTGATCGCCGTCGCAAGTTCCTCCGGCTCGGCGCCGGCGAGGAGAACCGCAAGCGCGAACGCACTGACACCCAAACGTGCCGATGCTGCCGCGAGATGTTCGGCGAAGAGCTCCGCTCCCCACACGATCAGCACCACACCGACGATCAGCAGGAGGAGCTCGGGCACCGCCTCAGCATGCATGAGGCCGAGGCGGTGAACCGAGCACGAGTACTACAGGGTGGCGGCCACCGGGATCAGGAGGAAGTTGATGGCGAGCACGATCGCCATGACCGAGAAGTCGATTCCTCCGAACGACGGCAGTCGTCGCCGCACGGGCACGACGACCGGGTCGGTCACCCTGTCGATCGACCGCTTCACACCTTCCAGCGTCGACCCGGGACGAGCACGGAACCAGCTGAGCAACGCTCTCGCCACCAAGGCAAGAGATGCGAGCTGGAGAACGGAGATGACGATGGCGGCCACGGGCCGCTCCTTTCAATGGTGGATGTTCCTTCCACCGCATCGTCGTCCTGCGAACCTGAAGCGACGCCGTACCTACCTGAACGTCCGCTGAACCACGGAGCTCACCGTCAGCGAGGGGCGGGCAACGCGAACGAGTCGATCAATCGGCCGTCGTGGTCCACCGACCGGATGACGAGCTCGTCGGC
The DNA here is from genome assembly GCA_028822535.1 of Acidimicrobiales bacterium. Classification (GTDB taxonomy): domain Bacteria; phylum Actinomycetota; class Acidimicrobiia; order Acidimicrobiales; family Salinilacustritrichaceae; genus Salinilacustrithrix. Next base: position 662 of record JAPKDO010000133.1, on the reverse strand, counting down.
GTAGGCGTCGAGTTCGAGGAAGCTGTGTGTGGATGCGGCCTCGATGGTGAAGTCGGCACGGGCCGTCTTTCGGAGCTTGGCCGCGGCGCCGGACACGACGTAGGTGACGCCGTTCTGGGGTTCGATGTGTTGGTAGTCGTGGTCATGACCAGCCAGAACGAGGTCGACACCCGCTGCCTCGTAGATCGGGACCAGGTTGTCGCGGGATGTCTGATGGCTGCCGTGGTAGCCGGCGGAGAACGGTGGGTGGTGTTGGATCACGACGGTCCAGGTCGCATCGGTCGGCGCATCCAGTTCGGTCTGGATCCAGGCGAGCTGGTCGGGGTCTGCGGCGCGGGTGGAGTCAACGACGACGATCTTCACCGGCCCGTAGGTCTCTGTGTACCAGCGGCCGGGTAGGCCGAGTGCTTCGACCTGCGGTTCGCCGTCGGCGGTCTGGACGTCATGGTTGCCGAGAGCGGCGACGAGTTCGGTCGGCCCGTCGAGCACGCCGGCGAACGGGTCGAGCACGTTCGTCTGCAGCGCGCTCGCACTTCCCGACGGGTCGACGTTGTCGCCGAGGAGCAGAAGTGCGGCGAACTCGCCATCGGTCTCGAGCGAGTCCATGACCTCGGCCGTCCGCTTCTCGGCGGCGCCGCCGGTGCCGACGTCGCCTGCCGCGG
>JAPKDO010000132.1 GCA_028822535.1 Acidimicrobiales bacterium | reverse complement strand
TGACCGCGGCGACCGTCGCGTGGTCCCCGGGCGTGGGGTTCGGCCCCGGCGGCGAGGGGTTCGCGCGCTTCGCGTTGATCGAGAACGAGCACCGGATCCAACAGGCCATGCGCGGGCTCAAGCGAGCGATGCCGGAGCTGTCCGGTTCGGAGTGACCGGCAACGCCGGGCGGCAGATCAGGCCGTGCGCTGTGCGCGGCCGTCGGTGGGAGACCCGACCAGGCCATGTCGGCAGAAGTCGATGACCTCATCTGCGACGTCGGAGGCCGGCCGCTTGCGTCCGAGCAGCTGCGTTCGAGCGAGGATCGAGCTGACCCCCAGGACCGCCTGCGCGACGACGACGGCGTTGCGGTCCGGGATCGCGCCGGTGTCGATCGCCTCCTGCACCAACTTCTGGGTGTCGGCGAGTGCCACCCGCTCTCCCTTGCGGATGCTGCTGGCGAAGCTGGCCTCGGTGCGGGCGAATTCGATGAGCACGTAGAGGTCTCGATGGCTGCTCCACCAGTCCATCGACGAACGGATGGCCAGTTCGAGTCGCGCCAAGGGCACGGATTCGTCGCCGATCGCCTCCCACTGCGCTCGCCGCAGTGCACGTTCGCCGTCTCGGAGGATCTCGATGAACAGTTCTTCCTTCGAGTCGAAGTACCAGTAGAACACGCCCTTGCCGACGCCGAGCCCGTCGACGAGTTCGGCGACCGACGTCGAGTGGTAGCCGTTGGCGGCGAACCGGGCGGTCGCGAACCCCATGAGTTCGTTGCGTCGTTGCTCGCCCCGCGGGGTCAATCGCCTGGCCATGGACGAAGGCTACTTGACCGCGCAGTCAAGTCCTGAGGACCAGCCGTCCATCCGGCGGTGTTCCCGATGTCGGGGCCCGTTCTCGCCGCCGAAACCGTCAGTTCACGGTCGCTCCGTACCGTTGCGGCCATGGAGACCTTCATCGTTCGAGTCTGGTTGCCCGACCGCCCCGGCGCGCTCGGTCAGGTGGCGAGCCGCGTCGGTGGCGTCGGCGGCGAGATCGTCGGCATCGACATCCTGGAGCGCGGTGCCGGTCGGGCCATCGACGAACTCGCCGTGCAGATCGACGACGGTGGGCTCGTCGACCTCCTCGTGGACCAGATGCGTGCGGTCGACGGGGTCGACGTCGAAGAGGTCCGTCGGGTCGACGGCGCCACCCACGACCCGCGCGCCGACGCCCTCGAGACGGCCGCGATCGTCGTGGGAGCAGCCGATCGGGCCGATCTGGTCGAGGCGGTGGTCACGCACGGCCGTCGTGTCCTCGGCGGCTCGTGGGCTGCGATCGTGCACCTCGACGCCGGCGACGTGCTGGCGGTCGACGGAGACGCGCCGCCGTCGGCGTGGTTGGTGGCCTTCGTCGAGGGCAGCCGTTCCGCCGCGCCGACGACCGGCTCGGGTGGAGGCGCTGACGACGTTGTGTGGGCGCCGCTCCCAGCCGCTGGACTCGCCGTCGTCGTGGGCCGTTCCGGCTCCGGCTTCCGCGCCCGGGAGCGCCGCCAGGTGGCGGCGTTGGCCCGCATCGCCGACACCCGCCTCGTCGACTTTGTCCGGCGAGCGCACCCCAGTAGCCAATTCTGATCGCCTCAGGCTCAGTGTGGCTCCCAGCCGCGGGAGCGTTCGACGCCTCGCAGCCAGGTCGCATGCAGTTCGTCGGCGGCGGCGCGCTCGGCGGTCGGACCGACCTCGGTGTCGAGCCTCCAGTTGTCGGTCACCTCGGCAGGGGAGTCCCACACGCCCTCGGCGAGCCCGGCCAGATAGGCGGCGCCGAGCGCCGTCGTCTCCTGGACGACCGGTCGGGAGACCGGCACCTGGAGCTGGTCGGCCTGGAGCTGCAGGAGCAGCCCCATCACCGACGCGCCGCCGTCGACTCGCATTGCGGTGACCTCGTGCCCGGAGGCGGCGGACATGGCATCGACCACGTCTCGGGTCTGGAAGACCATCGACTCGACCGTGGCCCGTGCCAGATGCGCTCGGGTCGTGCCCCGGGTGATGCCGACGATCGCTCCCCGTGCGTACGGGTCCCACCAGGGCGATCCCAAGCCGGTGAACGCCGGCACGAGGACCACGCCGCCGGTGTCGGGGACGGACTCGGCGAGGGGACCCGTCTCGGCAGCGTCGTCGATGATCTCGAGACCGTCGCGCAGCCACTGGATGGCGGAGCCGGTGGAGAAGATCGCTCCTTCGAGTGCGTAGGTCGTCGACGCAGGATCGACCGAGTCCAACGACCATGCGACCGTGGTCAGGAGACCGTCCACCGGTTCGGGACACGCCGATCCGACGTTCATCAACACGAACGAGCCGGTGCCGTAGGTGTTCTTGGTCATTCCCGGCTCGAAGCAGGCCTGGCCGAACAGCGCCGCCTGCTGGTCGCCGGCAACGCCCGATATGGGGATGCCGGCCGGGACCCCGACGCCGACGGCGGTCTTGCCGAAGCGCCCCGACGATGGTCGGACCTCCGGCAGCGCGGTCATCGGCACGCCGAAGAGATCGCACAGCTCGGTCGACCAGGCGAGGGTCCGGATGTCGAAGAGCATCGTGCGCGAGGCGTTGGATGGTTCGGTGGCATGGACGGCCCCACCGGTGAGCTGCCACATGAGCCAGGTGTCGATCGTGCCGACCGCCAGGTGTTCGTCCGCGACGACCCCGCCGCCGCCCGCGTCGGCTGGACGGAGCAGCCACTCGACCTTCGATCCGGAGAAATACGGGTCGAGCACGAGCCCGGTGGTGGACCGCACGAGGTCGAGGTGTCCCTGCTCCGCCAGCTCGTCGCACCGCCCGGCGGTGCGGCGGTCCTGCCAGACGATCGCTCGGTGCCGCGGCTCGCCCGTGCGCCGATCCCACGCCACCACGGTCTCTCGCTGGTCCGTGATGCCGATGGCGGCGATCGGCTCGTCCAGGGATCCGGCGAGTTCGACGAGCGTCGTGCGCACCGCCTCCCAGATCTCGATGGCGTCGTGCTCGACCCACCCGGGGCGAGGGAAGTGCTGGGTGAACTCCCGGTAGGCCATCCCCACCGGTTCTCCGTTCGCCGAGAGGGCGAACGAACGCACCCCCGTGGTTCCTGCATCGATTGCGACGACGACAGCCATGGAGATCGACCCTATGTCCGTCCGGCACGTCCTAGGTTGCACACATGCGAGTAGGCGTCCTCACCGGCGGCGGCGACTGTCCCGGGCTCAACGCGGTCATCCGGGCCATCGTGCGCAAAGGGACCCGCGTGCACGGCGACGAGATCGTCGGATTCCTCGATGGCTATCAGGGTGTTGTCGACCAGCGTCTCGTCCCGCTCGACGTCTCGGCGTTGCGCGGGAAGCTCCCGATCGGCGGCACGATCCTGGGCACGAGTCGGTACCAGCCCTACATGGACGACGACGGCGTCGACCGGTTCCGCCAGTGCCTCGAGGACCAGGGGATCGACGCCATCATCGCCATCGGTGGCGAGGGCACGCTCGGCGCCGCCCGAGATCTCGCCGCCGAGGGATTCCCGATCGTGGGTGTCCCGAAGACCATCGACAACGACCTCGCCGGAACCGAGATGACCTTCGGGTTCCAGACCGCCGTCCAGATCTGCACCGATGCCATCGACCGGCTGCACACCACGGCCGAGTCGCACGATCGGGTGATGGTCGTCGAGGTCATGGGTCGCCATGCCGGCCACATCGCGGTGTGGGCCGGAATCGCCGGCGGGGCGACGATGACCCTCATCCCCGAGGAGCCCTTCGACATCGAGACCGTGTGCGACGCCATCATCCGCCGGCACGAAGCGGGCCGATTCGCGTCGATCGTCGTCGTGGCGGAAGGGGCGACGCCGGCCGCGGGAACGCTCGAGTTGCCGCCGCCCGAGGTCGACGTCTACGGCCACGAACGCCTGGGCGGGATCGGTACGACACTCGGCGGCGAGATCGAACGACGGACCGGCTACGAGACCCGGGTGACCATCCTCGGCCACGTACAACGGGGAGGGACCCCGAACGCGTTCGACCGCGTGCTCGCCACCCGTTACGGCGTCGCGGCGATCGATGCCGTGCACGACCTGGCCTACGGCGAGATGGTGTGCCTCGAGTCCGGCCGGATCGGTCGGGTCACCCTCGAGGAGGCGAAGGCACGAGGCCTCAAGACCGTCGACCCGCAGCTCTACGACGTCGCCCGGGTGTTCTTCGCTGCCTGACACGGTCGGTGCCCTGTGGGCGCACACCGTTCAGCGTTGAGACGAGTACGCCGATCGGTTCACGGGTTCGTCTGTGGTCTCGTCGTTGTCGATCGCCGCGGGAACCGGGTTGCCGTCGTTACGGAACGAGACGTTGTTCACGTCAGGGCTCACTGTCGCGGTCCACACGATCTGGGCGAGCGCGTCGCGTAGGGCGGGCCCCTGGATGCCGCCGTCGCCGAACAGCCCGCGCACGTCGACCACGAGGATCGACGTTCCCGGCGTGAGCGTCGCCGAGACCAGTTCGGCGGTCTCGGGGATCGCCGAGGTCAGTCCGGCTTCAGCGGGACGCTCGTCGCCTTCGGCGTCGGGACGGACCGAGAAGAGGTTGGCGAGCACCTCCTGCACGCCGGCGCCGACATCGACGTCGCGCGACACGGCCTCGAGCGACGTGGACCCGCCGCTGACCCGGAGGAGGTAGACGTCCTCGGCCTTGGTGACATCGCTCGGTGTGGTCGTGGTCGTGGTCGTCGTCGTGGTCGCCAGCAACGGCTCGAACAGGTCGCTGCTGAGCTCGACCGGCTCTTCGTTCGTCGACACCGCGCACGCGCCGAGGCCCAGGAGCGCCGCCAGCAGGAGAGGAACCAGACGTCTCATCCGATCATCCCCGTGTCGTCATCGTCGGACGGGTGGAGTTCGACGCGCGGCAACTCGACGACGAAACGCGCGCCTCCGCTCGGAGCATCCTCGACGGACACGCGACCGCCGTGCAGGCGCACGTGCTCGTCCACGAGGGCGAGGCCGAGGCCCACGCCGGTTCCCGTGCCGCGACGGCTGGCTTGGCCGGCGCGATTGAATCGTTCGAAGATCCTGGCCCGATCTTCCTCGGGCACACCGCTTCCGCCGTCGTCGACCATGATGCGGACGCGGCGGTCGTCGGCCGTGACGTGCACCGATGTGGGGCCGTCGCCGTACTTCTCGGCGTTGGTCAACAGGTTTGCGAGCACCCGGGCGATGCGTCGTTTGTCGAGCGCGGTCACGACATCGCCCAACTCGTCGTCGATGACCACCTCCTCGTCGAGCACGACCGGCGTCGAGAACCCGGCGGAGCGGACAGCGTGGCCGACGAACTGACTCAACAAGACCTCGTCGAGATCGAGGTGCATCACCCCGGCGTCGAACCGCGACATCTCGAGCAGGTCCTCGACGAGTTCTCGGAACCGGTCGAGATCCTCGGCCAACAGATCGAGCGCCGACTGCGCACGCTCACTCAGGTCGGCGCGGTTGTTGTCGAGTACCTCGATCGAGGCCTGCAGCGTCATCAGTGGCGATCGCAACTCGTGGGACACGTCGGAGGCGAACTGCGCGTCCTTCTCGATGCGCGACTCGAGCGAATCGGCCATCCCGTTGAAGGAGGTGATGATCGGCTCGAGATCGGGGTCGACGAGCCGTCGGATACGCGCGTCGAGATTGCCCCCGGCGAGCGCTCGTGCCGCGGTGCCGACCTCGTCGAGTGGGCGCAGGATCTGGCGGGCCGAGTACCAGCCGAACGCGGCGCCGGCGAGCACGGTCGCGATCGATGCTCCGAAGAGCGTGAACGAGATGGACGAGAGCGTGTCGTCGAGCGAGTTGAGCGACACGATCTCGAAGTACGCACCGCCGACGTCGGCGATCGGCGTGCCGACGACGAGGCTCTTGGTGTCGTTGCGATCGACGAAGCGCATCTTCGACGGCGCACCGGCCAACACCGCCTCGCGGATCTCGGGCGGGAGGGTCTCACAGCTGAACTCGGGGTCCTGAGCGCTCCAGCCGGTTCCGCATGCCCCGTCAGCGCCCGCGACTCGTTGGAACACGATGGGGCGAGAGCCCTCGGGCGTCTGGAGCGAGGACAGGTCGAGGTTGGCGGCACCGCCGTCGATCCCGAGGCTCGACCGGACGATGTTTGCGTTGGTGGCGACGCGGACCACGGCACCCGATTCGCGGTTGCTCACCAACTGGGTGCGCGTGACGCCGATCACCAGCCCCGACAGCACCAGAGCGAGCAGGAGCGCGCCGACCGAGAACGCGAGGATCACCCGCGTCCGGAGACCGATCCGAGGTCGGAACCGAGGGCGTCGCCCGGTTGGCGTGGACTCGCCGGCGGCGACCGAAGTGGCCGTCACGTCAGGCCTGGAGCTTGTAGCCCAGCCCTCGGACGGTGACGACGTGCTTGGGGTTGGCCGGGTCGGCCTCGATCTTCGTGCGGAGTCGGCGGATGTGGACGTCGACGAGACGACCGTCGCCGAAGTAGCCGTAGCCCCAGACCCGTTCGAGCAAGACCTCGCGGGAGAAGACCCGTCCCGGCGACGATGCGAGTTCGGTCAGAAGCCGGAACTCGGTCTTTGTCAGGTGGACCTCTTCGTCATCGCGCTTGACGACGCCCTCGTCCGGGATCAATTCGAGGTCACCGAAGCGCAGGTGCGCGTGACCCGGTTCTCCCGCTCGGGTCCGACGGAGGAGCGCACGGATCCGCGCCGACAGCTCCTTGGGGGCGAACGGCTTGGTCAGATAGTCATCCGCCCCGGCCTCGAGACCGGCGACCACGTCGTGGGTGTCGGCCCGGGCTGTCACCATGACGATGGGGACGTCGGAGATGCGTCGGATGGACCGGCACACCTCGAACCCGTCGATGCCGGGGAGCATGATGTCGATGAGCACCACGTCGGTGGGCTCGCGTTGGAAGGACTCGAGGGCGACTTCGCCGGTGTCCGCTTCCGCGACGTTCCAACCCTCGTCCTCGAGGGCGAGTTTCACCGCAGTTCGGATGCGTTCGTCATCCTCGACGGTGAGGATTCGTGTGGCCACGCCCCCCATCGTGCCTCATGGGAGGGGGTGCCCGTCGCCATGCTCAGCCGAGGGGGCGGTCCGGGACGATCCCGCCATCCCGGAGAAGCGTGAGGAACTCGTCCCAGCGGGACGGATGGGCGGCGATCACCAGCACCCCCGGAAGCGGATGGTCGTCGGTGATCTCGACCCGGAGGCCGGCCTCGCGTGCGATCAAGCGGCCTGCGCTCCAGTCCCAGTGCTCCAGTCCCGATTCGAAGTACGCATCGAGGCGTCCTGCGGCGACGGCGCAGAGGTCGGTGGCCGCCGCGCCGCTGCGCCGGATGTCGCGCACGCGACCGATCAGGCGGGCGAGGTTCGCCACCTGCGAGGCGCGCACCTCGGCGTCGTAGTGGAACCCGGTCCCCACGAGGACCTCGGGCAGGGGAGCGGGCGTCGGCAGCGCCAGCGGCGCGTCGTTGCACGTGGCGCCGAGACCGGCCGCTGCAGCGAAGTGGTCTCCCGTCGAAGGGATCGACACGGCGGCGGCGACGGCCTCGCCGTCGGCCTCGACCCCGATCGACACGTTCCATCCGGGGAGTCGGTACAGATAGTTGGTCGTGCCGTCGAGCGGGTCGACGACCCACCGGATGCCGGTCGTGCCCGTGATCGACGCGCCCTCCTCGCCGACGACGCCGTCGTCGGGGCGGGCCGCGAGGATGCGATCCACGATCAGGCGCTCGCTGGCCGTGTCCATCTCGGTCACCATGTCGGTCCCGGTCGACTTCGTGCGGACCTCGGAGCGATCCGCGTGCAGGCGACCGGCCAGCAGCGCCGATGCCTCCCGGGCGATGTCGGCGGCGAGGTCGCGCAACGTTGCCGGTTCGGCGTCCATCGAAGCGACCGTACCCGTCTCGAGCCTGTGCCTTCGGTGCCCGGATGCTTGGCTACCTTTGCGCCCATGAGATCTCCCGTCCGGATCGCGCTGGCGCTCCTCGTGTTCGTCGCCGCCGCCTGCTCGAGCGGTGACGACGACGCCGCACCGACGACGACGACCACCACCGAGGCGGTCACCACCACGACCGAGGGCACGACGACGACGGTCCCCGTGCCGCCGGCCACGACCCTGGTCGCCCGCTCGGAGGTCGACGTGATCGACGTGTACGGGGCGGCGGAGGGCGGTGCGCCCACCATGCAGCTCGACCGTCGTGCCGAGACGACCGGGAACCTGGTCTTCGTCGTCGAGGACGAGGCGGCCGACGCCAACGGACGGCACCAGGTGCAGCTGCCGGTGCGCCCGAACGGCTCGACGGGGTGGGTGAACGCGAGCGACGTGTCGCTCACCGTGCACGACTACCGGATCGAGATCGAGTTGGCCGCGTTCGAACTGCGGGTGATGAAGGGTGGCGACGTGTTGTTGACGACCCCGATCGGTGTCGGCACCCAGGACACGCCCACGCCCGGTGGCGTCTACTACATCAAGGAGCTGCTCCAGCCCCCGTCACCGACCGGTCCCTACGGCACCTACGCCTATGGACTGTCCGGATTCTCGAACGTCTTGGAGAGCTTCGCCGGCGGCAACGGTGTGATCGGAATCCATGGGACCAACCAACCGGACTTGATCGGCACCAACGTCAGCCACGGATGCATCCGGGTCGAGAACGCCGTGATCTCCGAACTGGTGGAGGACGTCGGTCTCCCGCTCGGCGTGCCGGTCGAGATCCAGGCGTAGTCGCCCGGAGCGAGGGTGCGCCGTCGGCGGCTTTCGCGCAGAAGATCTCATCCGTCCACCGCACCCGTGTCGTAGGACACGCGACAGGGATCGCGCGGCTCGACCGCGCCCAGGTGCGATGAAAGGGACGTTGATGAGTTCGAGGAAACGATGGATCGCTGCCGGCGCAGCGGCAGCAATGGGGATCGCCGGACTGAGCTTCGTCAACGCTCCTCTGGCGAGTGCAGCCGAGGTGGATGTCGCGACGATCGCCGAGCTCCGCGCCGCGATCGATGCTGCGAACGCCAGTGCCGAGGACGACATCATCAATGTCGCCGCCGGCGCCTACTCCATCACGAGTGACTCGGTCGACGACACCAACGTGTCCGGAGACCTCGACATCGCAGACAACGGTTCGCTCACCATCAACGGTGCCGGCGCTGGGTCGACCACGATCGACGGCAACGGCGACTCCCGCGTGTTCCACGTGCTCAGCGGCGCGACCGCCACGCTGAACGGTCTCACGATCACCGATGGTGACGGCGAAGGCGCGCCCAGCGGCGACGGTGGAGGAAGTGGCGGCGGGATCCTGAACCAGGGAACCCTCACCGTCGACGACTCGGTCATCACCGGCAACGCCGCAGACCGTGCCGGCGGCGGCATCGAGGTCTCGGCCGGTGCGACGGCCACGCTGGTCGACACCGCCCTCACCGACAACACGGCAGCCTCCTCGCCCGGGAACGGCGGCGGGCTCCACATCACCGGGAACGGCTCGCTCACGATGACCGGCGGTGACGTCGCGAACAACGATGCGGCCAACGAGGGCGGCGGGCTCTGGAACGGTTCCGGCGCCATGGCGCTGACCGGTGTCGACGTCCTCGGCAACACTGCCAGTGGCGTCAACGCCCACGACGGTGGCGGCGGCATCTTCAACAACGGCGGGTCCCTGTCGGTCAGCGGCGGCTCGATCGTCGAGAATGACGCCGACGGCACCGCCGGCTCCGGCGGCGGCATCTTGACCATCGCCGGATCGCTCGCCGTCGACGGAACCGATCTCAGCGCCAACTCCGCCCTGCGGGCCGGTGGGGCCATCGAGGCGAACGCCTCCGACGGCACCCTCGACGCTCCGACCGTCAACACGATCAGCGGTGCGACCTTCACCGGCAACGTCGCCGGAGCGAACCCCGGCAACGGTGGTGGCATCCACATCACCGGAGCAGGCACGACGGCCATCTCGGCGAGCGCGTTCGACGAGAACTCCGCTGCGGCCGAGGGTGGTGGTGTCTGGAACTCGGGCGCCGGCACGATGACGATCTCGTCGTCCACCTTCGACGGCAACACGGCCGGCGGCGACGCCGCGGACCAGGGTGGCGGTGCGGTCTTCCAGCAAGACGGCGGCGGCACGACGACCATCACCGGTGGTTCGATCACCGGCAACGCCGCCACCGGCGCCGCCGGCTCGGGCGGCGGCATCCTCAACGACCGGTCCACGGTCAGCGTGACCGGCACCACCATCTCCGCCAATTCGTCCAACCGTGCCGGCGGAGGCGTCGAGGCCAACGTGGGGACGACGAACCTCTCGGACGTCACACTCATGGGCAACTCGACCGGCGACTCGCCGGGCAACGGCGGCGGCCTCCACATCACCGGCGCCGGCAACGCGACCATCAGCGGCGGCACCGTCACCGACAACATCGCAGCCCGCGAGGGCGGCGGTCTGTGGAACGGCTCCGGCACGATGACCGTGATCGACACCGCGGTCGACGGCAACACCGCCGGTGGCGCCGAGGCCCACGACGGTGGCGGCGGCATCTTCAACAACCGCGGCACCGTCGAGGTCTCCGGCGGCACCATCAGCGGCAACGAGGCCACGGGAGCGGCCGGCTCGGGCGGCGGCGTGCTCAACCTCGCCGGCACCTTCACGGCCGACGGCACCACGATCGACGGGAACTCGGCCAACCGC
>JAPKDO010000474.1 GCA_028822535.1 Acidimicrobiales bacterium | reverse complement strand
AATCCGACGGCCACGTTCCATCGCCGTTTCGGTTATCGCCGGTGCCATGTCGAACATGTCAGCGGACCGGCCCAGGTAGCCGGTGAGGCGGTCTTCGAGGACTTGGTGGTCAGTCATCATCGGTCTCCAATGCGTTGTGAAGCTTGTCGAGTGCTCGGGACAGGCGGCTCTTCACCGTTCCCTCCGAGACCGCCAAGATCTGAGCGGTGTCGGCAGTGGAGTGGCCGAGGTAATAGCGAAGGACCACGACCGCTCGGTGCTTGTCATCGAGATCGGTCATCGCTCGTGCAAGATCGACGTCGGCTCTGTCGACCGTGACGCCGATCTGGTGGTTGTCGGCACCGAGCTTCTCCCTTCGGTGGCGACGACGCCACGAACGGGCCCAGTTGAGCCCCGTCCGGTAGACCCAGCCCGACGGGTTGTCCATCGCGGCCACGGCGCTCCATCGTGCAAATGCGCGGGCGACGGCTTCGTCCGCCGCCTCCGCACCGAGCGCAGCCGACCCCGTCGTGAAGGCCAACGCCGCTGCGATCTGATCACGAGACGCTCGATGGAAGTCGATGAAGTCTCGGATCGGCTCCGCAGTCCACGCGGGAGGATTCTCGTCGTCGACACGACATGGGCCGCTCACAGACAACGATGTCGAAGCGTCAGGAATGGAAGCCATCGCGGACCAGACGCCACAGCCGACCAATCGGTTCCATTGACATCACTCAGATCCAGAATCAGTGTGTCCACGCTCAGGGGTCAACCGCACCTGCGATCCAAGGATGCTGCAGCGCCCATCCGCTACTCGGGCCGGCCAGCTTCTCGACGGGACCCCGACGAGCCGTCTCCACCAAGGCCTTGCGTCGGAACTCGACACTGGTCAAGGCTGCCACATCGAGCGCGACCTACTGCCGGGTCGCGCGTGCCGCCGTCCAGCAGAACTGGGATTCGCGAGCGGCCGGAGTCGCTCCGACACTGCGCCGCCGACCACCAACACCTCCCTCAGCGTCTCCTCGTGCTGGGCCAGTACCAGGTGGTCTGTCTCGCTCGTTCACCCCGATCGAGCGCGCCGAGATGACGACGCGCTCCGATGTAGCAAGCGCACACGCACACTGACCACGTGACGATGGTGAACACGACGATCACCTCCAACGTGGCGCCTCGCAACGCTCCGTAAAGCGAGATGAAGGAGGTGAACGCCGTCGAGACCACCACTGCAACAACCGCGGGAGGTGCATCACGAAGGAGCCATCTCTGGACAGCGTTCGGTGCCCCTTCGACGGGCCCGTACTTCCTACGGCTGTCTGCCACTGCCTGGTCTCCTCAGAGAACGTCGCTCCAACGCCGGATAGTGCCCGGAGGTCCGAGCCGCGAGCAATAGCTAACCGGGAATCGTGAGCGGGCGGTGAGCTTCGGAAGCTCCTCTCCGACCCGCCACAAAACGAAGCCTCTTTCTGTCAAGACCATGGTTTCGGGCGCGTCGAAGCAGACCCTGGGGTCGAGGGAATACGGTTGTCGGTGGCCCGGGTGTGACTTGGTCCGAAGAGCCGGCTGTTCAGGATGTAGAGCCGGTCACGCTGGACTACGTAGACGTTCCTGATTGTCCACCCGGGTCACTTCATCGTCGGCCGAGGTCGACTTGGAGTTGTCGCCACACGGCGTCGGACACGCGTCGCTTCAACGCCCGGATCGCTTCCTTCTTGGTCTTGCCTTCGGCGAGCTTGCGGTCGTAGAACGCGCGGCCCGGCGAGTGCATGTTCCGGATCTGAGTGATCGCGATCAGGTGCATGGCGTGGTTCAGTTTCCGGTTCCCGCGCGGGTTCAGCCGGTGCCGCGCCCTCGGGCCCGACGACGCCTCGATCGGAGCGGTGCCGTTGTAGGCGGCGAAACGGTGACGGGTCGCGAACCGGGCCGGGTCGCCGGCGTAGCCGATGATCAATGCGGCAACGATCGGCCCGACCCCGAACACGTCGGTCAACGTCGTCCCGGAGTCCTCGACCGCAGTGGCGAT
>JAPKDO010000473.1 GCA_028822535.1 Acidimicrobiales bacterium | reverse complement strand
CCAGGAGCGAGAGCTGGCGAGGCGTTGCCATGTCGACCACCTACGAACATGCGTTCGATTCTAGTGGTGAGCCTCGATGACTCTGGTGGACCGACCAGCACCGACCGCACCCTAATTGCGGGTGCCGCACCCCATGGGCGATGGAGACGATGGCGACCTAGGTCAGAGAGACAGACCACAGGAGCGATGGGGTGGCTCAATCGTCAGCTGCCTCCCGAGAGCTCGAGACAGACGGTCGTTCGCCTGGCTCGCCACATGCCGACATTCTGCGAAAGTAGGTCGTCGATGATGTGGGAGTTCTCTCCGAGCATGGTAATCCGGTCGCTTCGAAGGCCGGGCGATCCCGCGCCCGCCGACCTACGGCGTCGTCCCACGGCGCGCGAACGACTGGGCCGGACGGACCTGCCCGACGTACTCCGACGCGACCTCATCGGCCGCGCCTGCGTTCGACCGGCTTACGGCGTCCTGGCCCGAGTTCGACCATCCCGAACGTCTACGCGCCCTCGTCTGCCAGCCTAGGGCGATTTCGCTGAACGGTCGCCGAGACTTCGGCGGCGACGACGCCGCGGATGGCTAGGAACCGTCGCCGAGATAGAAGCCGTAGCTATCGTCGCGCCGCATCATTCGCTTGGCGTAGCCGACAGCGTCCCGACGAAGCGACCCGACTCCAGCCCGACTCTTGAAGATCGTCTTAGGGTCGAACGTCGAGCCAGCTTCAGCGGCTTCTTCTTCTCGTGCGATCACGAAGTCGTTGATCGACTGGATAGCTTCGGCGGTCGCGTCCGCAAGCTGAGCCGCCACCTGGTCTCGCTTACCATGCAGCGCATTCGATGGATCTTCCAGGAAGGCCTCACCGTCTGCAGTTAGCCGGATCAGCTCGAAGACGAGGTTCGCGATCGTGAACCGAACGGACGAGAAAGATGCCACCAACTCTGGCGCCAAGTCCGCCCGTTGATCCCTCATGGCCTCATCGATGAGGTGCAGCAGAAAGACCTTGTCGGCGTTTAGGTGGCGATTGAAGATTCGGTGATACTCCTGATCGAAGAGCTTTAGTTTGCGCACCGCGTTCCACGGCTCTTCGAGGTAAGTCGCCATCATCAGCTGGGCGATGAAAGAGTTCTCGACGACCGAACCGAATCCACTGAGCGGTTCTCCGTTCCGGATGGCGAAACCGAGCTCCGAGCCATACCTTTCGGCCAGCTCAGACTGAAGATCCCGCTGCACCCTGTCGGTCGACCGCTGGTCGCGGATGTTCACCGGGTTTTGGTTGTTGGTCCGGTAGGTGATGCTGTCTACAAGCTCGGTGTGCGTACCTAGCTCGACGATTCTGACTAGAACCCTGAGCGACGGGGAGAGACTCGACTGGTTCGCATGCAGCGCTAGCAAGCTCTGGCAGCCGTTAACCACGCTGACCCCCGTGAGATCGAGGCCCGTGCCATCGACCTCGAACGCCCGTGTCAGGAGAGTCATCCCGTTGTGATAGGCGCAGAACAGATCATGTTCTTGGGGATCCTTGATCGTACGTGCCAACTCCTTGTTGATCCGGGTTCGACCGAGCCCCAGCCGAACGTTCAGCTGGAAGATCGAAAGATCGTCGATACCGGGCAGTCTCACCAGATCTGGGGCAGCGAAGAGCCCGATGGCCATACGGACGCCGTCTGGCAGATCCGCCACCATGGGGTCCGCCGCAGCCTCGAGTGAGATCGGAGTATCTCCAACGCGTAGCGCAGCCGTGCGTTCTGCGATTCCGGCCAACCGATCACGCGGCCACACATCGAGGACGGGCATCTGATCACCGCGCGCCGAGATGTAGTCAGCGCCAGCTAGGTCCAAACTCGCGTTGGTAACGAACACCAGTCGCACACCGTGGTCAGCGTTCTCGAGTCTTGACCGCAGCGACAGGCGATCGACAAGGTTCCGCAGCTCTTCGTTGGGACCCGACCGCAGAAGCGAATCGATGCCCTCCGGTCCCTCGAAGTACGTCGCCGTGCCGACAAGG
>JAPKDO010000472.1 GCA_028822535.1 Acidimicrobiales bacterium | reverse complement strand
CCTCGACACCGGCCGGTCGACCGCGTTCCTCGTCGACGATCGGTCCGCGCACGCCGCGCTGCCCGTGCGCGCCCGCGACGCGCACAAATGGAACGCCGCCGTCCGGATCATCGGCGGGAGCCCGGGGATGCCGGGCGCGCCGTCGATGGCGGCAGCAGCGGCGCAGCGGGCGGGCGCAGGCATGGTCCAGATCGTGGCGCCCGGCGTTCATGGTCCGATCGGGCCCGTCGAAGCGGTGTCGCTCCCGGTCGACGAGGCGTCGTGGGCGGAGCGCATGCTCGACGACGAAGACCGCGTGGGTGCCACCGTGGTCGGTCCGGGGCTCGGGACGTCGATGGTTGCCAAGCACCAGGTCCGCATGCTGGTGTCGCGATCGTCGCGGCCGGTCGTGGTCGACGGTGATGGCCTCACCGCGCTCGGACAGGACGCCCGCACCGTCATCGCCGGCCGGGACCAACCGACCGTCCTCACCCCGCACGACGGTGAGTTCCGTCGACTCGCCGGCCAGGCGCCCGGCGCCGACCGACTCGACGACGTCCGCTCGCTGGCGTCCGAGACCGGTGCCGTCGTCCTCGCTAAGGGACCCACGACGATCGTCGCCGACCCCGCAGGGACCGTGCGTCTGGTCGCCGCCGGCGACGAGCGACTGGCGACGGCAGGAACCGGCGACGTGCTCTCCGGGGTGATCGCTGCGCTGCTCGCGAACGGTCTGTCGGCGATCGATGCAGCGGCCGTCGGCGCGCACCTGCACGGGGTCGCCGGCATGCACTGTGCCGAGCGTGGGACGGTCGCCTCCGACGTGATCGATGCCCTGCCGACGGCGTTCGACTCGATCGAGGGGAGGGGCTGACATGTCGGCTTCGACCGCTCGCGTCGACCTGGGAGCGATCATCCACAACGTCGCGATGGTCGGCGACATCGCAGCACCGGCCCGGGTCTGCGCGATCGTCAAGGCCGACGGGTACGGCCACGGCAGCGTGCCGGTCGCCCGTGCGGCGCTCGAGGCAGGCGCGACGTCCCTCGGCGTCGCGCAGGTCGGAGAAGCACGCGAGCTCCGAGTGGCCGGGATCGCAGCGCCCCTGCTGGTGCTCAGCGAACTCGCGCACGACGAGATCGACGCGGCGCTCGCGATGGAGCTCGAACTCGTCGCGCACCGGCCGGAGACGATCGACGCGCTGGCCGGTCGCGCCACGACCCTCGGGGTTCCGCCCGTCCCGATCCACCTCAAGGTCGACACCGGCATGCGTCGAGTCGGCTGCGAGCCGGCCGAAGCGGCGGACCTCGCCGAGCGGATCATCGCAGCGACGGGCCTCCGGCTCGCAGGGACGATGACGCACCTCGCTCGCGCCGACGAACCAGGCGTCCCCGCAACCGACCACCAACTCGATCGATTCGACCGCGTGCTGGACGACCTCGACAGCCGCGGCATCGATCCCGGGATCCGGCACGCGGCGAACTCCGCAGGCGCCATCGCCCACGAACGCGCCCGCTACGACATGGTGCGTGTCGGGATCGCCACCTACGGCATTCCGCCGTCGCCGTCCATGCCCGGCCTCCCCGACCTGCGTCCCGCACTGCGCTGGACGTCGGCGGTCCGCCACGTGAAGGCGGTCGGTGCCGGCGAATCGGTCTCGTATGGCCATCGCCACACCTTCGAGCGCGACACGGTGGTCGCAACCGTCCCCGTCGGCTACGCGGACGGCTTCCGCCGACGCCTCGGCCTCGCGGGGGGAGCCGTGTTGATCGGCGGTCGTCCATGTCCGGTGGTCGGGGTCGTCACGATGGATCAGTTCGTCGTCGACTGTGGCCCCGACGCGACGGCGAGCGTGGGTGACGAGGTCGTGTTGATCGGGGACCAGGGGAGCGCTCGTATCACCGCGGACGATGTCGCCGGTCTGCTCGACACCATCGGCTACGAGGTCGTCTGCGACATCTCGTCCCGCGTCCCGAGGACCTACGCATGATCACCGACATCGCTGGCATCGAGGTCGGCCACTGG